>NZ_WLUG01000100.1:0-107440 GCF_009706505.1 Providencia sp. wls1922
AATTGGGCAAGAATGGAATAGGCTTGTGTCCACAGAACTGAGCCGCCTTCATGAGAGAACAAAAAGTGTTCGCTATCAGGAAAGCGTTGAGCCAGTGTTTTGCCAAAATCAGGGGAATGCACAGAACTCACATCTTGCTCACCATACCACAGCGCGACAGGGCAGCGGATATCTTCAGGATTGAACTGCCAAGACTGTAGGGCGATTAAGAGATCTTGAACATAGCCTTGGTTACCTTGCATAAATGCACGTTCCATACAGTCACTGTAGGCGGCTAAGAAGCTCTCTTCGCTATAAACCTGCTGGTCTACCTCTGCGCTACAGTTAAGAATAAACGCCAGTAACCATTGTGAAGTCACATTGCGCATCAACCATTCTGATAAAGCCTCGGGGGTATGAATGGCTTGTTCCTGCATATTAATGACATCTTGCTTTAATTGTGCTCGGATTGCTGGAAACTCAAATTGGTCTTGCCCTGACACAAGTGATAATGAAACAGGGGAAGCGTAGCGGGCGAGTGCCATGGCGAAAACGGCACCTTGAGAGAAACCGATAACGGAAAATGACGGCAATTTTTGAGCATTCAGAAGTTCTTGAATATCTTGAGCAAAGCGTTGTAGGGATTTATGCTCATCAAAGGTGGATTGACCCAGTCCGGCACGTTCAGGGGTGATTAAGCGAATATTTAGCTCATCAAGACGGTCAATACCAAAGCCCAGTGTACCGCTCATCCCTGCGCCAGTACAAAAAATCACGGGGAACCCCTGTTCAGGGCCAGATTCATACCAACACAAAAGGCGCCCATCAGATAATGTCATCGACATATGGCGAGTATTGGATATTTTGTTGCTATACATAATAAATACCTACAAGATAGAATTTTTAGTGCGACATGTTAGTTTCTATCGCGAGTCGTCAATGACTTTACCGTTGTTATTTCCTATTTGCTAAAACAGATATATAGGGCAGGTAACTCAACCTGTTATAGACCGCTCAGAATTTTAGATTAAGAAATAGGTTAATTACAAAATATACGCTCAATTACGGCTGTTTTACAGCCAAAAGGATGATTTATGCCATTTTCAGACTCAGAAAAGCAAATTCTATTAGCAGTGAAGGGTGTTGGATCAACGGTCATTAGCCGATTAGAACAAATGGGGTTTTCGTCTTTAGCGCAGTTAAGTGAAGCTTCTTATGATGAAATTTTAATTTCGGGTGCTGCACTAACGGGGTCAAGTTGTTGGAAAAACAGCCCTCAAGCTAAAAAAGCGGTGGAAGGCGCTATTGCAGCAGCAAAGGACGCCTTACGCTAACTTGGCTATGACTATTTATTTTTCATTTATTGCTTGTTTTTCATTTTCCACTTTTTGCTGCGCAGAATATTAAGCATTTGCACTGACATGGAGAAGAACATAGCAAAATAGATATAGCCTTTTGATACATGTACCTGAACACTTTCAAGTAACAAAGTGAAGCCCACAAGGATCAAGAAAGAGAGTGCGAGGATTTTGACGGAAGGATAGCGCTCCACAAAATCACCAATAGGTTTCGCGGCGAACATCATGATCATGACCGCCATAATCACTGCTGCCATCATAATAAACAGATGGTCAGATAGCCCCACGGCAGTGATCACCGAATCTAAACTGAAGATAATATCTAAAATTGCGATTTGCATAATGGCTCCCCAGAATGAAGTGACTTTTTTCTGGGCTATCCCCTCATCGTCTTCCCCTTCAATGGTATCGAAAATCTCCTGACTCGATTTCCAAATGAGGAATAAGCCACCGGCACACAAAATTAAATCGCGGGCGGAAACGGTATGTTCAGCTAATGTGAAGAGTGGCGTGGTGAGGCGAGCTAGCCAAGCAATAGATGCTAGTAGTGCCAAACGCATTCCCATTGCAGCGATCAACCCAATACGTCTGGCGCTATTTTGTTGATGGGCGGGCAATTTGCTGACGACAATACTTAAGAAAATTATATTGTCGATACCCAGTACGACTTCCAAAATTGTTAATGTTGCCAATGCCATCCAAGCATGGGGATCTAAGAACCACTCAAACATCTTATTGCCTTAAAAATGGAATAAAAAATCGTCTGTTTGGCACAGGCGATGCCTTGATCAATTAACCGAGGTTAAAGTGCCGCGCTAATAATGGACCCGTAAAATCTTTTTTTAAATAGAAACCTCTCGGTAATGTCATTATAGGCTGTCCAAATTCTCCTATACCTTCGGTTAGTGCTCTATTATTCGCCGCTTTGGGGCGAATCTGTAAAACTTGTCCGTGACGAGCCGTGATGGTTTCGACTTTTCCTAGCACAATTAAATCCATTAACTCTTCCCAATCTTGGCGTAAAAGTTGTTCTTCAAGCGCAGAAGGGCTCCAAATCAGAGGGTTAGCAATACGTCGCTGGGCAAGTGGTATTTGACGCTCACCTTCAATCGGAAACCACAAAATGCGAGATAATTTGCGGCGTACATGGCTATTTTCCCATGTTAGACCGCTATTGCCCGTGAGTGGTGCGACAGAGACAAATGTCGTTTCTAATGGTGCGCCATGGCGATCGATTGGGATTGTTTTAAGCTCCACGCCAATATCTGCAAAATCCTGTTCGGCTTTACTGCCTGCGGTCGCACCTAAAAAAAACTCTAACAATGTCCCGACCCAGCCTTTATCTCGTTTAAGATCGGGGGGAATTGGGATACCTGCAATAGTTGCTAGCTCACCAAGCGTATAGCCAGCAAGGGCTTGGGCTCGCGCTAATAAGACGGTTTCATTTTCTGGTGGTGAAGGCGGTATAAAAGACATAGTCGACTGAACTTCATTGTGTTTAAAAAATAACCAAGGAAATGGTCACAAGATAGGGTGAGTATAACACTTTTTAGTCACCGTATTTAACTTCATGATATATATATGGATATTAGATAATAATCACAGACGGGATTATGAATATTTAAGGTTATTCAACTTCATCCCAAGATAATCACAGGATCATGCACTAGGTTATCCACAGGATTTCTGGATAACTGTGAAAAACTGCGATTACTGTGTGCATTTACAGCCTTGACTAATGTCATTTATTGAAGCTCGTCACAAAAAGCGAGTAAGTTAAGTACATTCCTTGTGGATAAAACATGCATTGATTGATCTTTGCTCAGTTGAACTCCTAACAAAAAAACACGGAAAAACTCACAGTGGATATCTGGTGTGAAATTCATTTATTACTATGATTTATAATGTTTTATTTTTTAGTGTGATTTTTTGTTAGAAATGAACAGTTGGGATATACCCTGATTACTATCTGGTTGTTCACATGGATATCCACAGAAAAAGTGAATAAAATCCATTTTGCTCACTCTAACTGTTTATAACTATCATCAATTCTGTGCATTATCCTCAGTTGGCTTAAACCAAGCTGATTTAAAGTCAAACCAGCCAAAAGTATTCATACGAACCCCCCGCATCGTTCTTTGCCCTTGTAGCTCTAACCAGTGATGAAAAATTGGGTGGAAGATTTGGGAATCAATCAAGCCCTCACACCAAGATTCCACATCCAATTTTTGCTGGCGCCAAAGTTGTAACTCTTCATCGAGGTTTTTCCCCAAACATTGACGCAATAGCGGCATCTCGTACAACGTAGCGAAGATAGAAAATTCAAGCGGCTTATAAAAGTTGGCGGTGGAGAGCCAGATATCGCTTTTAGCATCTCCATTAAACCAATCATCATAATCAACGATATTAATTTTAAGCGTCACGCCCTGAGTTTCTAATACTCGCTTCATGATTTGGCTAATGGCATAGAATTCATGATGATGGCGATAAAAAGTGACAGTTAGCTCAGTTAAATCTTCAGGTTTGGTTCGCGGGGAAAGCATTTTACTGTGATGCCAATGAAGCAATAACCCGTAAGCAGGCGCCCAGTGGCGCTGATAGAAGGATTCACAGTGCGCCAGTAGGTTGACGGGAGTTAAAAAGCTACACAGCCATTTACGCACATCTTCCCGTTGAGAAATGTCGGAGCGTTGGTCGAATAACAGAAAATAGCAACCTTCCTCCATGCGGCTTTCAAGGGAGTCATTGTGGCGCTTATCTCCATCCATTTTTAATGTGGTACATACCATCTGCTCAGAAAGTTCGGGAACCACCCAAATGGTCACTTCATCTAACAATGCGCGATAACCAAAATAGCGGTCAAAAGCGCTGATGGTGAGTTTCTGCGGGATATTGGTTTCGACTTCATAAGGACCCGTACCAATAGGGCGCTGACTAAAGCCGCTGATGGTTTCCCACTCTTTTGGAAGAATGGCGGCATGTGGGCTACCGAGTAACCAAGGAAATTGCGTATCAGGATGGCTCAGATGGACGTCAATCACATAAGGCTGCGAAGAAGTGACCGAGTGAATATGTGAGAATAACGGCCAGCATTGCTTTAATCGTAATAACGAGTGGATAATATCCTCGACTTGCATTTCACGTCCATGATGGAAATAGATAGCTGGACGTAAATAAAAGCGCCAATGTTGTTCGTTGATGGCTTGCCAGTGGTGAGCAATACCATCTTCCACTTCCCCTTTTTCCTCATTTAAGTGAGTTAATCCATTAAATATCTGGCTCATTAAGTGGATTTCAGAGCGGCGCATTGGGGTGCCAGGAAGTAAGTTAGGAAAATCACGGTAATAAATGATGCGCAGTAAGTTTTTACCTTGTCGATAACTTCGCTCAAGCTCAGATAAGACCATTTGGCGGATAGTCTCTTTATCGCCAACGAGCGCCACGAGTTTTTCAATACTTTCTTCTTTTAAAAGCTGCTCAGCCTGTGCTTGTTGTAGCTCTAATCCATTGATATGAAAAATTAATGTGGAGCGTTTTCCTCGTCCTGATTCTGCTTGCCAACTGAGCCAGCCATGGGACTGCATATTATTGAGCAGGGTGCGAACATGACGGCGAGAGCAAAACAAAATATCGGCAATATCTTGCAATGTGGTTTCACTGTTTTTTCCCTGAAAATGCTGCCACAAGCGTACAAATTGCGTTTGTAATCGAGAATTAGACATAAAAGAGGAACTCCAGAATAAATTGCATCAATTTTAATATCCTATATTCCGTAGATAATAGGGGGCAGTAAGTAGCTCTATTGACCTGTCTGTTGCAGGTTTACTCCCCCTTTTATTGAGTAATGGTATTTTTACCAGCCGGTATGTGAATGCATATCGGCTTTTTTTCTTTTTTCTTCATATTTCACGCTGTGACTGCGTTGGCTTCACTCGGCTACTCAGGTCACATACTAAAGTATGCTCCCCAAGATATCCTCATTTTGCCGCCTTGCCACAACGCGAACTATTTTGAAAAATATAAAAAGGCAATTAATTGAATAATTGCATATTAGGAATTAATGGGGAAGGATTTATTGGTTGGTACGGTTTATTGGAGTTGAGTTCTACTTTTATGAATACAAATAGGCAAGAAAAAGCCCACCGAAGTGGGCTGGGGATTAATTCATAAAGGCAGGGAGCTTTTGCTCGTAATCCTTGATTTGGTCAACGTGCTGTAACGTCAAGCCGATGCTGTCTAAGCCATTCATCATGCAATGACGGCGGAAGCTGTCAATCTCGAAAGTATACACTTTCTCGCCGGCGGTGACGGTTTGCGCTTCTAAATCGACAGTAAACTGGCAACCTTCGTGGCTGTTCACATAGCTGAACATCTCATCCACTTGCTGTTCGCTTAATTTGATTGGCAACAGCTGATTGTTAAACGAGTTACCGTAAAAAATATCGGCGAAACTTGGTGCAATAACCACTTGGATACCGAAATCGGTTAATGCCCACGGCGCGTGTTCGCGAGATGAACCACAACCAAAGTTTTCACGGGCTAACAGAATGCTAGCGCCTTTAAATACCGGTTTGTTCAAGACAAAATCAGGGTTAGGTTGCTGACCTTTATCATCTAAAAAACGCCAGTCATTAAATAAGTGCTGACCAAAGCCTGTGCGCGTCACTTTCTGCAAAAATTGTTTTGGAATAATGGCATCGGTGTCGACGTTTGCGGCATCTAAAGGGGCGACAATCCCAACATGCTTAATAAACTTATCCATGGTTTTCTCCTTTAGATTTGAATGTCACGAACATCAGCAAAATGACCGTTAATCGCTGCGGCAGCAGCCATTGCAGGGCTGACTAAGTGGGTTCGACCCGCTCGACCTTGGCGACCTTCAAAGTTACGGTTGCTGGTGGATGCGCAGCGTTCACCCGGATTCAAGCGGTCGTTGTTCATCGCTAAGCACATTGAACAGCCCGGTAAGCGCCATTCGAAGCCCGCATCGATAAAGATTTTATCCAAGCCTTCCTGTTCCGCTTGGGCTTTGACGGGCCCTGAACCCGGTACCACAATGGCTTGTACGCCAGACGCGACTTTTTTACCTTTAGCAATGGCAGCCGCAGCGCGTAAATCTTCAATACGTGAGTTAGTGCAAGAGCCAATAAAAACTTTATCAATCTTCACGTCGGATAACTTAATACCTGATTCCAATCCCATGTACGCCAAGGCTTTTTCCGCAGAAGCGCGTTCGACGGGGTCGACAAACGATTCTGGAGCAGGGATCGGTTGGTTAATAGCGATCACTTGCCCTGGGTTGGTACCCCAAGTGACTTGCGGGGCAATAGTCTCGGCTTGGATGGTGATCACTTTGTCAAATTTCGCATCATCATCGGTTTTTAACGTTTTCCAATACGCGACAGCATCATCCCAATCTTGGCCTTTCGGTGCAAATTGGCGACCTTTCATATAATTAAAGGTGGTTTCATCGGGAGCGATAATGCCGGCTTTAGCGCCTAATTCAATCGCCATATTACAGACGGTCATGCGACCTTCCATGCTCAAATCTTCAATCGCGTCACCGCAGAATTCGACAATGTAGCCTGTTCCACCTGCGCTACCTGTTGTACCAATGATAGCTAAGACGATATCTTTTGCCGTGATCCCAGCAGGCGCTTTACCCACCACTTCAATTTTCATGGTTTTGGCTCGCGCTTGTTTCAAAGTTTGAGTCGCCATGACGTGTTCAACTTCGGATGTTCCAATCCCAAAAGCTAATGCGCCGAATGCGCCGTGAGTGGCAGTATGAGAGTCACCACACACGATGGTTGTACCCGGTAAAGTGATACCTTGCTCTGGTCCCATAACATGAACAATACCTTGATATGGATGGTTTAAATCGTATAAAGTTACGCCGAACTCTTCGCAGTTTTTCATCAACTCTTGCATTTGAATTCGCGCCATATCGCCGCAGGCATTGATGTCTTTAGTCTGCGTTGACACGTTATGATCCATGGTTGCAAATGTTTTGCTTGGTTGATGTAACGGGCGGTTTTTGGTTCTTAAACCATCAAACGCTTGCGGTGAAGTCACTTCATGTACCAGATGGCGATCGATATAAATTAAAGGGATTTCGTTTTCAACTTCACGGACAACGTGAGCGTCATATAATTTTTGGTATAAAGTCTTCGACATGTTAAACCCCTTCTTCAATATAACGGGCGATAATGTCACCCATCTCACTGGTACTGATTGATTGACCATTGCCTGCTAAATCCGCAGTGCGATAGCCATTTTCTAATGCTTTATTCACGGCTCTTTCGATAGCATCTGCCGCTTCCGTTTGGTTCAAACTGAAGCGTAATAACATGGATGCTGATAAAATTTGTGCGATTGGGTTGGCAATATTTTTGCCTGCGATATCTGGCGCTGAACCGCCAGCAGGCTCGTACAAGCCAAAGCCATCAGCATTTAAGCTGGCGGAAGGCAGCATACCCATTGATCCTGTGATCATGGCGCACTCATCGGAAATAATGTCACCGAATAAGTTCGAGCACAGCACCACATCAAACTGAGAAGGGGCTTTGATCATTTGCATCGCCGCGTTATCGATATACATATGGTTCACTTCAACGTCTGGGTACTCTTTGGCAATTTGGTTAACCACTTCGCGCCATAATACGGAGCTTTGTAAAACGTTAGCTTTATCAATAGATGTCACTTTATGGCTACGTTTACGCGCAGATTCAAAGGCAATACGGGCAATGCGTTCAATTTCATAGCGGTGATAAACTTCGGTATCGAAAGCATATTCTTCAGCGCCTTCACCTTTACGTCCTTTTGGCTGACCAAAATAGATCCCGCCAGTTAATTCACGGACACATAAAATATCAAACCCTTGAGCGGCAATATCGGCGCGTAATGGGCAAAATGCTTCTAATGCTTGATATAAACGAGCAGGGCGTAAATTACTGAATAATTTAAAATGTTTACGCAATGGTAATAATGCACCACGTTCAGGCTGGCTGTCCGGTGGCAAATGTTCCCATTTTGGACCACCGACTGAGCCGAATAACACGGCATCAGCTTCTTCACAACCTTTGACTGTTGCTTGCGGTAATGGCTCGCCGTGATTATCAATGGCGGCGCCACCCACATCATAGGCTTTGGTTGAAATTGTGATAGCAAAGCGCTTGCTAATTGAGTTCAAGACTTTATGAGCTTGAGCCATCACTTCGGGGCCGATTCCATCGCCCGCTAATACCGCAATATTAAAATTCGTAGACATGTTTACACCGCTTCCTTTGTATTAATTTGTAATTCTTGGTCAGAGATTTTTTGTTTTTCTTTTTCGACTTGTTCTGCACGCCAAATACTATTTAATACGTGCACCATGGCTTTTGCGGATGATTCAACGATATCCGTAGCTAATCCCATACCGTGGAAACGACGACCAAAGCATTCAGCGACGATATCCACTTGTCCTAAGGCATTTTCACCCTGACCTTTTGCGGACAATTGGTAAGAAACCAATTTCATTGGGTAGTTTGTGATTTTGCTAATCGCTTGATAGATAGCATCAACAGGACCATTTCCGGTTGCCGCCTCTGATTTTTCTGTTTCACCACACTGCATTTTGACGGTCGCAGTGGCAACAATGCTTGAACCTGACTGTGTACTAAAGTAATCCATGACAAAGTGGTCAGTTTCGTCTTGCTGTTTCGCGAAAAAGGCTAAAGCTTCTAAATCATAATCAAATACTTGCCCTTTTTTATCCGCTAAGTTCAAGAATGCGGTATACAGCTCATCTAAATTAAAATCTTTACCTTCGCTATAGCCCATCTCTTCCATACGGTGTTTAACGGCGGCGCGACCTGAACGGGACGTTAAGTTTAATTGTTGCTCTTTTAAGCCGATGGATTCAGGGGTCATAATCTCGTAAGTTTCGCGATTCTTTAACACGCCATCTTGGTGGATCCCTGATGAATGCGCGAATGCATTGCTGCCCACAACCGCTTTATTAGCAGGGATTGGGGTATTGCATAATTGGCTAACTAACTGGCTGGTACGGTAAATTTCTTTGTGATTGATATTGGTGTGCACACCTAACATCTGTTCACGTAATTTAATCGCCATGATCACTTCTTCTAATGCGGTATTTCCTGCGCGTTCGCCTAATCCATTAATGGTACCTTCCACTTGTCGAGCTCCAGCTTGAACGGCGCTGATGGAGTTAGCGACTGACATGCCTAAGTCATCATGGCAATGAACGGAGATGATGGCTTTATCAATGTTAGGTACGCGCTCATATAAAGAAGAGATAATGCCACCGAATTGATATGGGGTAGTGTAGCCGACAGTGTCTGGGATATTAATGGTGGTTGCGCCTGCGCCGATGGCAGCTTCGACAATGCGACATAAGTTATCAATATCTGTACGACCCGCGTCTTCACATGAAAATTCCACATCATCAGTGTAGCGGCGCGCTCGTTTAATAGAGTTAATCGCCATGTCCATCACGCCATCAAACGTTTTGTTTAACTTTTTCTGCATATGCAAATTGGATGTCGCTAAGAAAACATGAATACGGAATGCTTCAGCCACTTTCAACGATTCTGCTGCCACATCAATATCATTCTCAACACAGCGTGCTAATGCACAGATACGGCTATTTTTAATTTCACGGGCGATAGTTTGAACAGACTCAAAATCACCCGGGGATGAGACAGGGAACCCAGCTTCAATAACATCGACACCTAAGCGCTCTAATGCAAAAGCAATTTGTAATTTTTCTTTAACTGATAAGCTGGCCTGCAAGGCTTGTTCGCCATCACGTAAGGTTGTGTCGAAGATGATAACTTGGTTGCTCATAATGCGTTCCTCATAGACTAAATTTTGTTGTTTTTAATTCTGTTTGTTGGATTCCCATCTAGCCGCAGGCATAAAAAAACCCGCTGGTTGCGCGGGCTTCTTTATGTTTGTGGACAGTATTTGTTTTACTTTCCATCCATAAGCATACCGCGCAAATTGGCTGCGAGTAGTAGTAGGCTTAGTAGGCGGATAGAAGATGTCATGGTTAACTGTCTCTCTTTTAATTTCAAATAATCTGTATTTATTGATACGCGATTCCAATAATAATGTCAAACTTAATTTTTTGAGCGTTAAATGCTTGGAAGTGCGTTGTTACTGATTATTGGAATTTACGTCTGATATTTATAATTTTCATGATGTTTTTGCCTATATAAGGGAGTAAAAATCAGGCTAAAATTTCACCTAAAAATTAGTGGCATAACTATATTTCTATAACGTAATGATTTTTATTATGTTTATGTAATGAAAGTATGCAGAGGTTAGATATCAGACTTCATTGGTATTGATCGTGGCTATGCTTCAAATAAGGTTAATTATCTAATAAATAAATAATTAAAAATTAATCTGATAATGAGATTCAAACGCGTTTATAGAAGAGATTTATTATGATTTATTCTTGAAATTGTTTTATTATTTTTATCGGAATGATGCTGACTTTAATAAGTTACATGTACCCATTACACTGATGAATATTTGCATTTTATGATGATATCTATACCTCGATTCTAATTTATGGGCAAAAAGAATAGAAGCGTCGTTTTAATAAATGCAGGGAAAGCGAAATAACTTATCATGTATAAGTTGTTTTAAAAATAATATTTAATGATTTTATATTTTTCGTCAATATTGCTTTGATGGATCATGTTCATTAATTAAAAATGATAAATATATTTAGTGGAGTTAAAAATGACTGATTTTGATACGATCTCAACAGCAAAAAAAGAAAGTAGCGATATTCATCTGCGCAATGTTGATTTGAACTTATTAACTGTTTTTGATGTTGTGATGCAAATGCAAAATGTCACTCGTGCAGCGCAAGTTCTCGGTATGTCTCAGCCTGCAGTAAGTAACGCCGTATCCCGCTTGAAATCCATGTTCAATGACGAATTATTTGTTCGCTATGGGCGTGGAATTCAACCGACTTCGCGCGCAAAACAATTATTTGGACCAGTAAGGCAAGCTCTTCAATTGGTGCATAATGAATTACCGGGGGCAGGGTTTGATCCTAAGCAAAGCGAAAGAGCATTTAGCTTATCTATTTGCTCTCCATTAGATATTCGCTTAGCGGCAATAATTGTTGATAAATTTAAAATTGCGTCGCCAAATGTTCAAGTTTTTATTCATTCTTTTTTAGGAAATAATATAGCGCATCAATTAAAATACCAAGAGATAGATTTTTTCTTGGGATATAATCAATTCGAAAAACCCGAGTATCAACATCAGGTTTTATTTAATGATGAATTGGTTTTAGTTGTCGCTAATCAACATCCAAGAATTGAAGATACTATTAATCAAGAAATGTTAGTGAGTGAAAGACATGCTATTATGGCAATGGATAATATTGGGTCATTTAGCAAACTATATTACCATAATACGGAACTTTCCCACACTGTCAGTTATCAAGGAACTGACTTAAACAGTGTATTGAACATTGTGGCACAAACAGATTTAGTGGCTATTGCCCCCAAATGGTTAGTGGAACATCATGCAAGTCAGCTGCAACTGCGTACCTTATCATTGCCTTGGGAAGAGAGTTCTCGCCCATGTTATTTAACGTGGCATGAATCGACGGCGCGAGATAAAGGCCATCAATGGATGAAAGCGCAGTTTTGCCAAATGATAGAACAGCTGTAAGCTAAATTGGCTCAATTCATTCTAAGGCAACCTTAGCATATTCCCCTAAATACTAACTCGCCATGATGAAAAAAATGGCGAGTTTTGTTGTGTCTGTAGCATTTGCAAAAAATTTACACTTTATTCCTTTCCTCGTTTATCTTTCCGCTATACACTCAAAATATTCAGCTAACAGATGTAAGCTGAAATAATAAAAAGTATTAAGATTAGGTTGTTTGTGAGTTTGCCGAATGACTTAAAATTCTAATGACCTATAGGGAATACACTTTGATTACTGAAAATCTATATCCATATCATATTGTTAACCGCATACGTTCCAGAATGGACGCGAGCGAGTCAGCGGATCGGATAGCTTTCAGTCAATGGGACAACGGACATCAATCAGAATTGACTTGGGCGGAAGTAGACACTAAAACCACCGCGATTGCCCGTCAGCTTTTGGCGATGAACGTTGCCCCGCAAGAGAATATTGGGCTTTTTGCTCATAATAGTATGAATTGGTCTTTGGTCGATATCGCGGCACTACAAATCAAAGCCGTGACGGTACCTCTCTATGCCACAAGCAGCATTGATCAAGCCGCCTATATCATTAATGACGCCAACATTAAGATCCTCTTTGTTGGTGCTCAAGAACAATACCAAGTTGCTTGCCAATTACTCACACATTGCCCACAGCTCTCCGCTATCATTGCATTAGACGATAATGTTGCATTAGATGGGCAAGTGGCTAACAGCATGCACTTATCGACATTTATGTCCCTCGCTCAGCCTCAATATCAAGCTGAATTAGATGCGCGAATTGCGGCTCAAAATTTAAGTGATTTATTCACCATTATTTATACCTCGGGCACCACGGGTGAACCGAAAGGGGTGATGCTGGATTACTACAATATGGCAGCCCAGCTTTATCTTCATGACAACCGTTTAGAACTGTCCGAAGACGATGTTTCATTATGTTTCCTACCACTTTCCCACGTTTTTGAACGTGCATGGAGTTTTTATGTCATGCACAGCGGCGCGCGCAATGTCTATTTAACCAATACTAATTTGGTGAAAGAGGCTCTTACTGATGTTAAACCAACGGTGATGTGTGCCGTACCGCGTTTCTATGAGAAAGTTTACAGTGCAGTACAAAGTAAAGTATCGCAATCGCCTTTCATGCGTCGTGCAATTTTCAAATGGGCGATTGCGATAGGGAAACAAAAAGTGAAGGCGATGGCAAAAGGTAAATCACTTTCATTTATCAACAACCGCTTATATGCATTGGCAGATAAGCTGGTTCTGAGCAAAATTCGCCAAGGGCTCGGTGGTCGTATTCGTTTTATGCCAGCGGCGGGCGCGCGTCTCGATGATGATGTGATTGCATTTTTCTTATCTGCGGGTGTGGATATTAAATATGGCTATGGGATGAGTGAGACCTGCGCGACAGTTTCGTGTTGGGAAGCGAATAAATACCCATTAGGCTCTATTGGTACGCCGCTTTCTGCCATTTCTGTGCGTATTGGAGCAAATGACGAGATCCAAGTTAAAGGCCCTGTCGTTATGAAAGGCTATTATAATCGCCCACAAGAAACGATAGATACATTCACGGCTGATGGCTGGTTACGTACAGGGGATGCCGGAAAAATCGATGAGCAGGGCAACTTATATATTACGGATAGACTAAAAGATTTAATGAAAACGTCTAACGGGAAATATATTGCGCCACAGGTTATCGAAGGTGTTTTAGGTCAAGATCGTTTTATTGAGCACATTGCCGTCATTGCCGATGCACGTAAATTTGTCTCTGCGCTGATTGTGCCTTGCTATGACAGCCTTGAAGAGTATGCAAATTCAATTAACTTAAAATACCGTGATCGTTTGGAACTGTTAAAAGATTCTAAAATTGTCGCGTTGTTTGAAGGTCGCCTCAAAGAGCTGCAAAAAAATCTGGAAAACTTCCATCAAGTGAAGCGTTTTACACTGTTACCAAGCAACTTCTCAATGGAGAAAGGGGAATTAACGCCTACACTGAAATTACGCCGTAAAATTATTTCAGAGCGCTACCGATTAGAAATTGAATCCATGTATCAAGAGTAATTTGATATTTAATCATATTTTCCAAGCCCTTCAGGAGTTATCCCTGAAGGGCTTTGTTTTACCTGCTATTTATGTAAAATCGCGTTGCCACTATTTTTGCTTACCTTTTAGTTATTTCCGCTCTATTTTGATTGAAAACTAGTCAATGAATCTGCCGAATTTTCATGTTCAAGACAAAATGAAATCTTCCTTAATTTCTCTGTGAAATCAAATTTGCGTCCCACAAATGGTAGGGATATGTTAATAGCTGAATTTATGACTAACTTAATAAAAATTAAAGAGGGTCGTACGGCTCTCTGTTAACTTGCAAATAGTCTGAGGGCAAACTCATGGAGATGTTGTCGGGAGCAGAAATGGTCGTCAAATCATTGATTGACCAAGGAGTTAAGCACGTATTTGGCTATCCGGGGGGCGCAGTTCTCGATATTTATGATGCACTGCATACCGTGGGTGGCGTAGAGCATATTTTAGTGCGTCACGAACAAGCTGCGGTGCATATGGCAGATGGCTATGCGCGCTCAACAGGGGATGTCGGCGTGGTGTTGGTAACGTCAGGACCTGGCGCAACCAACGCGATAACGGGTATTGCTACCGCATATATGGACTCCGTACCCATGGTGGTTTTATCGGGGCAGGTTGCCAGCTCATTGATTGGGAACGATGCATTCCAAGAGTGCGATATGGTGGGTATTTCGCGCCCAATCGTGAAGCATAGTTTTCTCATTAAACACGCGAAAGAGATCCCTGAAACCATCAAAAAAGCGTTTTATATTGCGGTGAGTGGGCGCCCAGGACCTGTGGTGATCGACTTTCCAAAGGATACGGTGAATCCTGCCGCTAAATTCCCTTATCGCTATCCTGAATCCGTCTCACTGCGCTCATACAATCCGACCTTACAGGGGCACAAAGGTCAAATTAAGAAAGCGCTGACCAAATTAGTCGCAGCGAAGAAGCCCGTGATGTATATCGGTGGCGGTACGATCAATGCCAATTGCTCTGCGGAGCTAATGACATTAGCTGAAAAACTTCAGTTACCCGTGGTATCAACATTGATGGGGCTAGGCGCATTCCCTGAAACTCACCAACAATCTGTGGGTATGCTCGGCATGCATGGTACCTACGAAGCTAATAAAGTGATGCATCATTCTGATGTGATTTTTGCTGTTGGTGTTCGCTTTGACGACCGTACAACCAATAACTTAGAAAAATATTGTCCGAATGCCACTGTGATTCAAATTGATGTGGATCCAACCTCAATTTCGAAAACAGTCAAAGCGGATATTCCTATTGTTGGTGATGCAAAACTCACGTTAGAACAGATGATTGCTCAACTAGACCATGCAGCTGCCGAGCAAGATACTGCGGCACTACAAGCATGGTGGAAGGAAATCGGTATTTGGCGCGAAAAACAGTGTCTAAAATATGCATTAAATCCAAACAAAGTGAAGCCACAACAAGCCATTGAGGCTATTTACCGCTTAACCAACGGTGAAGCCTATGTGACGTCAGATGTGGGGCAACACCAAATGTTCGCTGCGCTTTATTATCCGTTTGATAAACCGCGTCATTGGATTAACTCAGGGGGCTTAGGCACCATGGGCTTTGGTTTACCTGCAGCCTTGGGGGTGAAACTGGCTCACCCGAAATCCACCGTGGTATGCGTGACTGGCGACGGCAGTATTCAGATGAACATCCAAGAGCTTTCGACCGCGCTGCAATATGGTTTGCCGGTGTTGATTTTGAACCTGAATAACGGTTTCCTTGGCATGGTAAAACAGTGGCAGGACATGATTTATCAAGGTCGTCACTCGCAATCCTATATGCAGTCATTGCCGAATTTCACAAAATTAGCTGAGGCTTACGGGCATGTGGGTATTTCAGTCGCATCCCCAGATGAACTTGAAGATAAGCTGAAACAAGCGCTAGTCGAAGTGAATGAAAACCAGCGTCTGGTGTTTGTAGATATTAATATTGATGAAACTGAGCATGTTTACCCAATGCAAATCCGTGGTGGAGCAATGGATGAAATGTGGTTAAGTAAAACGGAGAGGACTTGATCATGCGTCGTATCTTATCAGTGTTATTAGAGAATGAATCAGGGGCACTATCTCGCGTGATTGGGCTTTTTTCACAGCGCGGTTATAACATCGAAAGCTTGACCGTAGCACCGACCGACGATCCGACATTGTCACGGATGACCATCCAGACAAAAGGGGATGCCAAGGTGCTAGAGCAGATTGAAAAACAGCTACATAAACTGGTGGATGTGCTGCGAGTGAGCGAGCTGACTGCGTCAGCCCATATCGAGCGTGAAATCATGCTAGTGAAGCTGCAAGCCTCCGGTTATGGACGTGATGAAATTAAGCGAAGTGCCGATATTTTCCGTGGGCAAATTGTGGATGTGACACCAACGCTGTACACCGTTCAGCTCGCGGGAACAAGCGATAAACTAGATGCATTTCTTGAAGCTGTGCGTGGTGTTGCTGAAATTGTTGAAGTTGCACGCTCAGGGATCGTTGGCGTTTCTCGTGGCGATAAAATTATGCGATGAAAAATTTATCCGCCGCAGGTAGAATAGAGCGGATTAAAGCCCCGAATGACTCGGGGCTGTTTCCCAAATTGCAAAGAGGTTAACGTGAAACTGGATGAGATAGCCCGTCTAGCGGGTGTTTCCCGCACAACGGCTAGTTATGTGATCAACGGCAAGGCCAAGCAGTATCGAGTCAGCGATAAAACTGTAGAAAAAGTGATGGCAGTCGTCAGAGAGCACAATTACCATCCAAACGCAGTCGCTGCAGGGTTACGCGCAGGTCGCACTCGCTCTATCGGGTTGGTGATCCCTGATCTTGAAAATACGAGCTATACCCGTATAGCCAATTATCTGGAGAGACAGGCTCGTCAGCGCGGATATCAGCTTTTAATTGCGTGTTCAGAAGACCAACCTGACAACGAAATTCGTTGCGTGGAACATTTGCTTCAGCGCCAAGTTGACGCGATTATTGTGTCTACCGCGTTACCTCCTGAACATCCGTTTTATCAGCGTTGGGCAAACCGTTCACTACCTATCATCGCGCTGGATAGAGCATTAGAAAAAGAGCATTTCATTAGCGTGGTCGGTGATGACCAAGAAGATGCGCTGATGATCTCTAAAGAATTACGAAAATTCTCAGCTGAATCGGTCTTGTATCTCGGGGCATTACCTGAACTTTCTGTTAGCTATTTACGTGAGCAAGGTTTCCGTAAGGCATGGGAAGGGGACTCTCGTGAAGTCAATTATCTCTACGCCAATAGTTATGAGCGCGATGCTGCAGCAGATGTTTTCTCTCATTGGCTAGATAGCGGTAACGCGATGCCGGATGCGTTATTTACAACGTCATTTTCTTTGCTGCAAGGCGTGTTGGATGTGGCATTGAAACGCAATGGTCGGTTACCCGAAAATATGGTTATCAGTACTTTTGGTGATAACGAATTGCTGGATTTCCTCGGTTGCCCTGTGCTGTCTCTTGCTCAGCGTCACCGCGATATCGCAGAGCGTATTTTAGAATTGGTATTAGCCAGCCTAGATGAGAAGCAGAAGCCAGAAACTGGAATTCGTCGAATTCGCAGGGACTTATGTCGCCGTGGTAGTTTAGGTCGCAAACAGTAGTGGATAAACCTTACCCAATGGTGAAAAAACCAGTTTAATAGTTAGTGATGTTAACCAAGATTCTTAGTAATATATCCGCCCCTATCTATTAGGGGCTTTTTTTTGGTGAAATTTATGGGTGATTGCGATTTTTTTTATTGCGTTATCCTGTAAATATTTCACTTTAGGAGTTTTCCTAATACTTTTTTTGATTATTTTGCATCGATTGTTTTTTTGACAAATTAATTTTTTATTTACCCATAAAAAAACCGATAAATACAATGAGCAAATTATTGTCAGCAAAATAACACTGTGAATTAAAACAGTTATTTAATGTGTTGAAATATAATGATTTTATATTGAAATACGTATTATTTGGTAGTTTTGTTTAAATAATCATCAATAAATGATGATCAAAAGGTAAAAAATAGACACGAAATAAACTGATTAAAAATGAGACGTATATATCATTTACTCAAATTTGTATGATTTTGCAGCAATGAAATAGATTTAAATATGTTTTACCTGCGTTTTATAAATAAGTGAATTATATCAACTCGTTATTTCTCTTTTTCTTTCCAAGTAAGATTTTTTCCCACTTTTTCTTTTCTAAAACGTTCTGTAAATAAAGCTAAAGCTACGTGCGGCTGGCTTGACAACGTTTTCATACCATTCGTAAACTTTATAAGTGGAGAATTGTGGGGTAAAGTGGGGCAGTTGGAAATAAAGGGGAAAAATCAGGTATGTTTCGTGGGGCTACACTGGTTAATCTCGACAGCAAAGGGCGGCTAACCGTGCCTACTCGTTATCGAGGAATGCTGAGCGAGGAATCGAAAGGGCAAATGGTATGTACCATTGACCTTCACCAGCCATGCCTGCTGCTTTATACCTTACCCGAATGGGAAATCATTGAGGAAAAACTATCTAAGTTATCCACCATGAATCCCGCAGAACGTCGAGTACAGCGCCTTTTACTTGGTCATGCCAGTGAATGTCAGATAGACAATGCAGGACGTCTTTTGCTAGCTAGCACGCTGCGTCAACACGCAGGGCTAACAAAAGAGGTCATGTTGGTGGGCCAAATAAATAAATTTGAAATTTGGGATGAACAGATGTGGTACCAGCAAGTGGAAAATGACATCGCTGCTGAGCGTCTAGCCGACGAACCGCTGTCCGCCCGTCTACAGGATTTGTCACTATAACAATGACACAGCAGCAATTTAAACATGTAACAGTACTGCTCGATGAAGCAGTGAACGGCTTAAATCTTAAACCAAATGGTATCTATATTGATGGCACATTTGGTCGCGGTGGACACTCTCGCTTGATTTTAAGCCAACTGGGAGAGCAAGGTCGCTTGATTGCCATTGACCGTGACCCAGAGGCGATTAAAGCCGCTCAAGGAATTGATGACCCTCGTTTTATAATTAAGCATGGCCCATTTTCAGCAATTGCAGATTATGTGGAAGAAGAAGGCTTAGTGGGCAAGATTGATGGTGTGTTGCTGGATCTCGGTGTCTCTTCGCCGCAGTTAGATGACCCAGAGCGTGGATTCTCATTTATGCGTGATGGACCACTGGATATGCGAATGGACCCAACGCGTGGTCAATCAGCGCAGCAATGGCTGATGACGGCAGAAGCTGACGACATCGCATGGGTATTAAAAACATTTGGTGAAGAGCGTTTTGCAAAGCGCATCGCAAGAGCCATCGTTGAGCGTAACCATAATCCAGAAGAAGAGCCGCTAACGCGTACGCGTCATTTGGCCGAGCTGATTGCCAAAGTCAGTCCGATTAAAGACCGACATAAGCACCCAGCAACCCGCAGCTTCCAAGCGATTCGTATTTATATCAATAGCGAGCTGGAAGAGATTGAGAAAGCATTAAATGGTGCGATGTCTGTTTTAGCACCTGAAGGGCGTTTATCCGTGATCAGTTTCCATTCATTGGAAGACAGATTAGTAAAACGCTTTATTCGTCAAAACAGTACCGGACCTTCTGTTCCTGCGGGGATCCCGCTGACAGAAGCGCAAATTAAAGAGCTAGGTGCCGCTAAATTACGCGCATTAGGCAAAATGAAGCCTTCCGAGATTGAAGTTGACGAAAACCCACGAGCACGTAGCTCGGTGTTACGTTTTGCAGAGAGAGCGGTAGAGTAATGACACCAGAAAGACACAGTTTAGCCAGAGTCATCGGTCGCGATTTATTTCGTTACGGAATTATTCCGATGATTTTGCTAGCCGCGATAGTGATTAGCGCTGTGTTTGTGGTGACCACCGCTCATGAAACACGACTGCTGACCGCCGCCAAAGATAAGTTGTACGAAGAAAAAGATTTTCTCGATATCGAATGGCGAAACTTGATTCTTGAAGAGAATGCGTTAGCCAGTCACAGCCGTGTTGAGCGTTTATCTGTTGAGAAATTACAAATGGTTCATGTGGAGCCATCCCAAGAAAACATTATTGTTTCCAAGCAATAACGAAGGTTAAGAATGAAAGCAACCAAACCCGCTAAGAACAAGAAAACAGAAGAAGTCACCAGCTTTGTTCGCTGGCGTTTTGTTTTGTTGTGTGGATGTATTGGGTTGGCACTAGCAGGGTTGTTGACTCGCGTTGCGTACCTACAAATTATTGCCCCTGAAAAACTGGTTAAAGAGGGAGATATGCGCTCCCTTCGCGTTCAAGAAGTATCAACGGCTCGAGGAATGATCAGTGACCGTGAAGGTCGCCAATTAGCAGTCAGTGTTCCGGTTAACGCTATCTGGGCTGATCCTAAAGAAGTTTTTGAAAAAGGCGGCGTCAGTAACGATGAACACTGGAAAGCGCTCGCCGATGCATTAGATATTCCTCTTGAGCAAATCACCACCAAAATTTCTGCTAACCCGAAAGGGCGCTTTGTTTACCTCGCTCGTCAAGTTAATCCCTCCATCGGTGAATATGTCCGCAAACTAAAAGTTCCGGGGATCTATTTACGTAAAGAATCTCGCCGATATTACCCATCAGGTCCGGTTACAGCCCACTTATTAGGCGTAACAAATATCGATGGTGAAGGCATTGAAGGGGTGGAAAAAAGCTTTAACCGTTGGTTAAAAGGCTCTCCGGGTGAACGTACGGTACGTAAAGATCGTAATGGACGCGTGATTGAGACCGTCTCTTCCGTCGATAGCCAAGCAGCACATAATTTGATGCTCAGTATTGATGAGCGTATTCAATCTATTGTGTATCGCGAGCTGACGAAAGGCGTTCAAGAGAACAAAGCTGAGTCCGGTGTGGCAATCCTGGTGGATGTGAATACTGGGGAAATTTTAGCGATGGCAAACAGTCCATCCTATAACCCAAATAATCTCGCGGGTACGCCGATGGATTTCATGCGTAACCGTGCTATCACGGATATTTTTGAACCGGGTTCAACCGTGAAGCCACTTGTCGTCATGAGTGCGCTACAAAACAAAATTATAAAAGAAAATACCGTATTAAATACCTATCCGTACCGCGTTAATGGTCATGAAATCAAAGACGTTGCGCGTTACGCAGAGTTATCCATTACGGGTATTTTACAGAAGTCGAGTAACGTTGGTGTTTCAAAATTAGCGTTAGCGATGCCTGCTACAGAGCTGGTGGACGTGTATAGCCGCTTTGGGTTTGGCAAGCCGACTAATCTGGGGTTAGTCGGGGAAAGTAGTGGCATCTTTCCAAGTAAAAAAACACGGTGGTCAGATTTAGAAAGGGCCACCTTTTCTTTCGGGTACGGGCAGATGGTGACTCCATTACAACTTGCGCGTGCCTATGCAACGATCGGTAGTTTTGGGATATATCGCCCGTTATCGATTACTAAAGTCGACCCGCCTGTTCCGGGGACGCGAGTGTTTCCTGAGCCAATAATGCGCACCGTTGTGCATATGATGGAAAGTGTTGCTCTGCCAGGTGGCGGGGGAACACGTGCCGCAATTAAAGGCTATCGTATTGCAATTAAAACAGGTACCGCGAAAAAAGTCGGACCTGAAGGGCGCTATATCAATGAATATATCGCTTATACCGCAGGGGTTGCTCCCGCAAGCAACCCGCGCTATGCCCTCGTTGTGTTAATCAACGATCCAAAAGCCGGTAAGTACTACGGAGGTGCAGTATCTGCACCTATCTTTGGTTCTATCATGGGCGGGGTTTTACGTCTCATGAACGTCGAGCCTGATGCATTGCAAACAGACGATAAAAGTGAAATCGTGAACAGTCAAAAAGAGGTTAAAAGTGGCAGATCGTAATCTTTGTGAACTCCTCGCCCCATTTGGTGTGAGTACAACAAATATCTCTTTACGAGAGATGACGCTAGACAGTCGAAAGGCTGCCGCGGGCGATCTGTTTATTGCTATAAAAGGCCATCAGTCAGATGGTAGACACTATATTCCTCAAGCTATCGCACAAGGGGTTTCTGCGGTTATCGCAGAAGCACAAGGCGAAGCAGAAGAAGGCGAAATTCGCTTTATTCATGGTGTGCCTGTCATTTATCTTAACGACCTAAACAATCGTTTATCCGCATTAGCGGGTGAGTTTTACCATCAACCTTCATCCCAAATGAAATTAGTGGGTGTGACGGGGACCAACGGTAAGACCACCACCACGCAATTAATTGCGCAATGGGCAAAAGGATTAGGCGAAACATCAGCAGTGATGGGAACGGTAGGTAATGGGCTACTGGGGAAAGTTTCTCCAAGCGAGAACACCACAGGCTCCGCTGTTGATATCCAATTAGAACTGACTCAATTACTGAATAAAAAAGCGACGTTGACGGCGATGGAAGTTTCTTCTCATGGCTTGGTGCAAGGTCGTGTTGCTGCGCTGCAATTTGATGCGGCAGTGTTCACTAACTTAAGCCGTGATCATCTTGATTATCATGGTGATATGGCTAACTATGAAGCCGCTAAATGGTTACTGTTTTCTACTCATCAAACCAAAACTCAAATTATTAATGCTGATGATGAAGTCGGGCTGAAGTGGTTGCAGCGTTTGCCGCAAGCTTGTGCGGTGACGATGGAGAATCGTATTCCAGCTAACTGGCAAGGTCCATGGTTAAAAGCCACCGACGTGGATTATCACGATAAAGGCGCAACTATTCATTTCATGTCAAGTTGGGGTGAAGGTTCGTTTGAAAGCCCATTAATGGGGGCGTTTAACGTAAGCAACTTATTGCTGGCGATGGCGACGCTATTGATGATGGATTATCCATTAGAGAAGCTTTTAGCGACAACCGGCGCATTAATGCCAGTCTGTGGCCGTATGGAAGTTTTCAGCGTTGCAGGCAAACCAACTGTGGTTGTGGATTATGCTCATACCCCTGACGCATTAGAAAAAGCGTTAGCGGCTGCGCGTTTACATTGTAAAGGCAAGCTGTGGTGTGTCTTTGGTTGTGGCGGTGATAGAGATAAAGGCAAACGCCCTCTGATGGGTGCTTCTGCTGAACAATACGCTGATAAAGTCGTGATCACCGACGATAACCCTCGCAGCGAAGATCCGCTGGATATTATCAACGACATCATGGCGGGTATTTTGGATTCTAGCCGCGTATTTGCGATCCCAGGGCGCCCAGAAGCCGTTACCAACACTATCTTACAAGCACAACCTGATGATGTGATTTTAGTGGCGGGTAAAGGTCATGAAGATTATCAAATTATTGGTTCTCGCCGTTTAGATTATTCAGACCGCTTGACTGTCGCAAGATTGTTGGGGGTGATGGCATGATCCCGATGACCTTAACCCAGCTGGCACAAATCACTCACGGTCGTATTGAAAAAGCGAGCAATAACGAATTAGCGTTATTAAACGTGAGTACCGATAGCCGTCAAATCGACGCTAGCTGCCTGTTTATTGCCTTAAAAGGCGAGCGTTTTGATGCCCATGATTTTGCCGCTCAAGTGGTGGATGCGGGTGCCGCAGCACTGTTAGTTGACCATCAACTGGAAGTGAGCTGCCCACAGGTGATTGTTGAAGATACGCGTATCGCGATGGGGCAAATCGCCGCTTGGGTTCGCCAACAATCTAAAGCGAGAGTGGTTGGGTTGACTGGCTCTTCTGGCAAAACATCTGTGAAAGAGATGACTGCCTCGATTCTGGCGCAACGCGGTAAAACCTTATATACCGCAGGTAACTTGAATAATGATATTGGTGTTCCACTGACGCTGTTCCGTTTAACGGATGAATACCAATTTGCCGTGATCGAAATGGGGGCTAATCACCCACATGAAATTGAATACACGACCAACATTGTTAAGCCAGAAACTGCATTAGTGAATAACTTATTTGGTGCGCATCTTGCTGGTTTTGGTTCCCCAGAAGGCGTTGCTAAAGCCAAAGGTGAAATCTACCAAGGTCTGCCAGAAGAAGGCACGGCGATTGTGAACTTAGATAGCTACTCGGATAAGTGGCAATTTAACCCTCGTCAAACCATTTGGTATTACTCGCTGACTGAAAAAGCGGATTTCTATCCTTCAGATATTCAAATCAAACAGCTGACAACCGATTTTACGCTACATACGCCGGTAGGGCAGGTTGAGATCACATTGCCATTACCGGGTGTACATAACATTGCCAATGTTTTAGCGGCAAGTGCATTAGCCATTTCTGTGGGAGCAACCTTAGAAGATATCAAACAAGGTATAGCTACCACGAAAGCGGTACCTGGGCGTTTATTCCCAGTGAGTTTAAGTGAGACGAAAGTCGTACTGGACGATACCTATAATGCCAATGATGGTTCGATGATTGCAGCGATTAATGTGCTGGCGAAAATGCCGGGCTATCGCATTTTGGTTGTCGGTGACATGGGGGAGCTTGGTGATTATGCCCATGAGTGCCACGAACGTGTTGGTTTAGCCGCGAAGCAAGCGGGTTTGGATAAAGTTCTTAGTGTTGGACAGTTAAGCGAAATCATTAGCCAATCTAGCGAACGTGGTGAGCATTTTACCGCGAAACAAGATTTATTAACCCGACTAATTCCGCTAGCACAGCAGAATGATGTTGTTTCTATTTTAGTTAAAGGTTCACGCAGCTCCGCGATGGAAGATGTCGTGAATGCATTGAAGGAGTGCTTCGAATGTTAGTCTGGTTAGCCGAATTATTGGTTCATAAATTTTCTGCTTTTAACGTCTTCTCCTATTTGACGTTCAGAGCCATTGTCGGTTTGCTGACAGCATTAGTTATTGCTCTGTGGATGGGGCCGCACCTGATAGCTTATTTGCAAAAAATGCAAATTGGGCAAGTGGTACGTAACGAGGGCCCTGAATCTCACTTTAGTAAACGTGGCACGCCAACGATGGGTGGGATTTTAATCCTATTTTCTATCTGCATGTCAGTGCTGTTATGGGCGCGTTTGGATAATCCATACGTCTGGTGTGTGCTGCTGGTTTTAGTGGGCTACGGTATTGTTGGTTTTGTTGATGATTACCGCAAAGTCGTTCGAAAAGACACCCGTGGTTTGATTGCACGTTGGAAATACTTTTGGCAATCAGTATTGGCGCTCGTTGTTGCATTCTCTATGTATGCGATTGGTAAAGATACACCAGCAACTCAGTTAGTGGTTCCATTCTTTAAAGATGTGATGCCGCAATTAGGTGTGCTGTACATTTTACTGGCTTACTTCGTTATCGTTGGAACCAGTAACGCCGTTAACTTAACCGATGGGTTAGACGGTTTAGCGATTATGCCAACCGTGTTTGTTGCCGCAGGTTTTGCGTTAGTCGCATGGGCAACGGGTAACGTTAACTTTGCTAACTATTTACACATTCCATTCTTACCGCACGCGGGGGAATTAGTGATTGTGTGTACGGCGATTGTTGGGGCAGGTTTAGGCTTCTTATGGTTCAACACCTACCCAGCACAAGTATTTATGGGTGATGTAGGCTCTTTGGCATTAGGTGGAGCATTAGGAACTATCGCTGTTTTACTGCGCCAAGAATTCTTATTAGTGATCATGGGCGGTGTGTTTGTGGTTGAAACACTGTCGGTGATTTTACAAGTTGGCTCCTTCAAATTACGTGGTCAACGAATTTTCCGTATGGCACCAATTCACCATCACTATGAATTGAAAGGTTGGCCGGAACCACGCGTTATCGTGCGTTTCTGGATTATCTCTCTCATGTTAGTTCTGATTGGACTAGCAACATTGAAGGTGCGTTAAGATGATTGGTTCACAGGCTCAGCAGTATCAGGGTAAAAACGTAGTGATTATCGGCTTAGGTTTAACCGGGCTTTCCTGCGTTGACTTTTTCCTTGCTCGTGGGGTTGTTCCTCGCGTGATGGATACCCGCGCTGTGCCACCTGGTGTTGATAAACTGCCTGAGAATGTTGTTTGTCATAGTGGCAGCTTAAATAATGAATGGCTGCAACAAGCGGATCTGATTGTTGCCAGCCCAGGCATTGCGTTAGCAACGCCACAGTTACAGGAAGCTGCAAGCAACGGTATTGAAATTGTGGGAGATATTGAGCTGTTCTGCCGTGAGGCGGATGCGCCGATTGTCGCAATCACAGGTTCTAATGGTAAAAGCACGGTAACTTCCCTTGTGGGAGAAATGGCGAAAGCAGCTGGAATTTCCGTTGGTGTGGGCGGGAATATTGGTATTCCTGCAGTTTCTTTGCTCAATCAAGGGCATAGCCTGTTTGTGTTGGAACTGTCTAGCTTCCAATTGGAAACTACGTCTAGCCTACGTGCAGCAGCTGCTACCGTGTTGAATGTGACTGAAGATCATATGGATCGCTATCCATTGGGGCTTGAGCAATATCGCGCAGCAAAATTACGTATTTATGATAATGCGCAACACTGTATTGTGAACGCGCAAGACCCGCTAACGCTCCCACATGACCAGAGTGTTAGCCAATACACCAGTTTTGGTTTAAATAGCGGTGATTACTACTTTGATACGCAAAAACGTGTCTTAGTTGCTCAAGGTGAAGAGGTGTTGGATGTGGCGCAAATGCATCTGACTGGGCAGCATAACTATATGAATGCACTGGCTGCATTAGCCTTAGCTGATACCGTGGCAATCCCGCGTGATGCGAGCCTTAAAGTCTTAAAAGAGTATGCCGGTTTAGTTCATCGCTTCCAGTTGGTCTTTTTCAACCGAGGTGTGCGTTGGATCAACGACTCGAAGGCGACCAATGTGGGCAGTACAGAAGCTGCACTCAATGGGTTACATGTGGATGGTAACATTTACTTATTGTTGGGTGGTGATGGCAAATCAGCTGATTTTTCTCCGCTCAAAGAATACATTTCGGCAGATAACTACCGTTTATATTGTTTTGGTCGTGACGGTCAGCAATTAGCGGAACTCGCACCAGAAAAATCTGTGCTGACAGATACGATGGAACAGAGTATGCGCCAAATTGCGCCGTTGTTAAAATCGGGCGATATGGTGCTGTTATCCCCTGCATGTGCCAGCTTAGATCAGTTCAAAAGTTTTGAGCAGCGAGGTGATGTTTTTGCTCAACTCGCTAAGGAGTTAGGTTAATGACCATACCGGGTGCTTTGCGTTTAAAAAACTGGATCATCGGTGAAAAGAATGGCGTGATTTCAGGCACGACGCTCTACGACCGTACATTGGTTTGGTTAGCATTCGGTCTGGCGGCAATCGGCTTCATTATGGTGACCTCCGCATCGATGCCTGTAGGACAACGATTAACGGATGACCCATTCTATTTTGCTAAGCGTGACGTGGTGTATTTGGTCGTCGCATTTCTTCTGGTCTTAGGGGTAATGCGGGTCTCGATGGCAACATGGGAAAAATACAGTTTTATTTTGCTGATGGGCGCATTGGGCATGCTGGCAGTGGTGCTGGTGGCTGGTAGTTCTGTCAACGGGGCATCACGTTGGATTGACATCGGTATTGTGAAAATTCAGCCCGCAGAAATTTCAAAATTCGCGTTGTTTTGTTACGTTTCCAGCTATTTAGTTCGTAAGTCAGATGAAGTGCGCACCAAGTTTTTCGGCTTCGTAAAACCGATGTGTATTTTGATCATGATGGCGTTATTGCTGCTGTTGCAGCCAGACTTAGGAACGGTAGTTGTACTGGTTGTGACTACGTTAGGGTTGCTGTTTTTAGCCGGTGCGCGTTTAGCGCCGTTTATCATCGGTATCGCGGCTTGTGGTGTAGGCGTACTGGCTTTGATTGTCTTTGAACCGTATCGTTTGCGCCGCGTAACATCCTTCTTAAACCCGTGGGATGACCCGTTTGGTAGTGGCTATCAGTTAACGCAATCTTTGATGGCGTTTGGTCGAGGCGAGCTACTTGGTCAAGGTCTGGGCAACTCAGTACAGAAATTAGAATATTTACCGGAAGCACACACTGACTTTATTTTCTCCGTACTAGCTGAAGAGCTGGGTTATGTAGGTGTGGTTCTGGTGTTACTGATGGTATTCATGCTGGCGTTTAGAGCGATGATGGTAGGACGTAGAGCGCTACTGACAAAGCAATTATTTGGTGGATATCTCGCGTGTGCCATCGGTATTTGGTTTACCTTCCAAGCATTGGTTAACGTGGGAGCTGCGGCAGGCATGTTGCCAACGAAAGGTTTAACACTCCCGTTAATCAGTTACGGGGGGTCGAGTTTATTAGTGATGTCAGCGGCGATCGCTGTGTTACTTAGAATTGATTATGAAACACGACTTGAGAAAGCTCAGGCGTTTGTAAGGAGTTCCAAATGAGTCAGGCAAAAAAATTACTCGTTATGGCAGGCGGAACTGGGGGACACGTTTTTCCCGGCTTAGCTGTGGCGCATTATTTGCAGGCTCAAGGTTGGGAAATTCGCTGGTTAGGTACTGCGGATCGCATGGAAGCCACCTTAGTACCGAAACACGGTATTGATATTGAGTTTATTCAGATCTCGGGTTTAAGAGGCAAAGGCATTGGTGCATTAATTGGTGCACCTTGGCGTATCTATAAAGCCATTCGCCAAGCGAAAGCGATTATTCAGCGCTATCAACCTGATGCCGTTCTTGGTATGGGCGGCTATGTATCTGGCCCCGGCGGTATCGCGGCTTGGCAATGTGGCGTCCCTGTTGTTCTCCATGAACAAAATGGGATCGCGGGATTAACCAATAAATGGTTATCAAAAATCGCTAAACGTGTTTTACAAGCTTTCCCTGGCGCATTCCCTGAGGCACCCGTTGTAGGTAACCCTGTGCGTGAAGATGTATTGGCATTGCCGGCGCCACAAGAGCGCTTAGCTGGTCGTGAAGGCGCGATACGCGTATTAGTTGTAGGTGGTAGCCAAGGGGCACGAATTTTAAATCAAGTCATGCCTGTAGTCGCTGGAAATGTGAGCAAACAGTTAAATATCTGGCATCAGGCTGGAAAAGGCAGTAAGGAATCGACAGAAGCACTGTATAATGATTGCTTGCAAAATTCAGGCAATTCTGAGTTTAAAGTGACTGAATTTATTGATGATATGGCGCAAGCTTACGCATGGGCTGATATTGTGGTTTGTCGTTCAGGTGCATTAACTGTCAGTGAGATAGCTGCGGCAGGTTTACCTGCGATTTTTGTTCCTTTCCAGCATAAAGACCGCCAACAATATTGGAATGCACTGCCTTTAGAACAAGCAGGGGCTGCGAAGATTATTGAACAACCGCAATTTACACCCGAAGCTGTTGTTGAGTTACTCAACAAGTGGGATAGAGCCGAATTATTGTCGATGGCAGATAAAGCCTATAGCTGTGCCATCACGGATGCAACCGAACGTGTTGCGGCGGTTATTTGCGATGTTGCGAAATAGCCTGACCATACAAAATAGAATGTAGACAGAATTTATAGAGAAGCGAAATACAGTGAATACACAACAGTTAGCGAAATTAAGAACATCGGTGCCAGAAATGCGTAGAGTACGGCACATTCATTTTGTCGGCATCGGTGGTGCTGGCATGGGTGGTATCGCTGAAGTGTTGGCTAACGAAGGTTATGAAATTAGTGGTTCAGATTTAGCACCTAATGCAGTGACTCAGCAACTGACTGAGTTAGGCGCCACTATCTATTTTAACCATCGTCCTGAAAACGTTGAAAATGCAAGTGTGGTAGTCGTTTCTACGGCTATTTCTGCAGAGAACCCTGAAATTCAAGCTGCAAAAGAGCTGCGTATCCCAGTGATTCGCCGTGCTGAAATGCTGGCTGAATTAATGCGTTACCGTCATGGTATCGCAGTGGCGGGAACTCACGGTAAAACAACGACAACGGCAATGATTTCTGGGATCTACGCTCAAGCGGGCTTAGACCCAACATTTGTGAATGGCGGATTAGTGAAATCAGCGGGAACCCATGCTCGCTTAGGTAGCAGCCGTTATTTAATCGCTGAAGCGGACGAAAGTGATGCATCATTTTTGCATTTACAGCCACTTGTTGCAGTTGTGACAAATATTGAAGCTGATCACATGGATACCTATCAGGGCAATTTTGAAAACCTGACAGATACCTTCATCAACTTCCTGCATAACTTGCCATTCTATGGCCGTGCAGTGATGTGTATCGATGACCCAGTGATCCGCTCATTATTACCAAAAATCGGTCGTTACATTACCACTTACGGCTTTAGTGACGATGCGGATGTTCGTATCACCAAGTACGAGCAAAAAGGGAATCAAGGCTTTTTCACGATTGCTCGTGAAGGCATGCCAGAATTAACTGTTGTGCTAAATGCACCTGGTCGCCACAATGCGCTCAATGCAACGGCAGCGGTTGCGGTAGCAACCGAAGAAGGTATCGACGATTTACACATTCTGTCCGCACTCGTGGAATTCCAAGGAACAGGTCGTCGTTTCGATTTCCTAGGTAACTACGCGCTGCGTAATGTGAATGGTAAAGAAGGCGAAGTGATGCTGGTGGATGACTATGGTCACCATCCAACAGAAGTGGATGCCACGATTAAAGCCGCTCGCGCAGGCTGGCCAGATAAACGTATCGTTATGGTTTTCCAGCCTCATCGTTATACGCGTACTCGTGACTTATACGATGATTTCGCAAACGTGCTAGGGCAGGTAGATGTCTTGCTAATGCTGGAAGTTTATTCTGCGGGTGAGAAGCCAGTTCCAGGAGCTGATAGCCGCTCATTATGTCGTACAATCCGCGGTCGTGGGCAGGTTGACCCTATTTTTGTGGCAGAACCTGAACAAGTTTCACATATGCTGGCACAAGTTCTTGATGATAACGACTTAATTTTAGTTCAAGGCGCAGGAAATATTGGTAAAATAGCCAAAAACCTAGCAGAAACGAAATTACAGCCACCGATGGTTGAGGAATAAGCATGACAGAAAAAATCGCGGTTCTCTTTGGCGGCACATCTGCTGAACGTGAAGTGTCACTTCAGTCTGGCAATGCTGTATTGGCGGGATTACGCCAAGCGGGCGTTGATGCACATCCAATTGATACCCAAGATTTTCCTGTTGTGACATTAAAAGAAGCTGGGTTTGATAAAGCGTTTATCGCCTTACATGGTCGTGGCGGGGAAGACGGTACGATCCAAGGAATGCTTGAGTTTCTCGGGCTTCCATACACCGGCAGTGGCGTAATGGCATCTGCACTGAGTATGGATAAACTACGCACCAAACAACTTTGGCAAGGGGCTGGACTAAGTGTTTCTCCATATATTTCACTTAACAAGCAGAAATATACTAATATTAAAAAAGAGCAGTTAGCTCAGCAAGTTAAGCACTTAGGACTGCCACTTATCGTTAAACCGAGTTTGGAAGGTTCCAGTGTTGGAATGAGCAAAGTTGATGCTCTGGATGCACTGCCAGAAGCCATTGAGCTTGCTTTCCAATTTGACGATACATTGTTGATTGAAAAGTGGTTAAGTGGTCCTGAGTATACGGTAGCGGTACTGGGGGACGAAGTTTTGCCTTCGATTCGTATTCAGCCACCGGGTATTTTCTATGATTATGAAGCAAAATATTTGTCCGATGAGACTCAATATTTCTGCCCAAGTGGATTAACAAGCAACCTTGAAGCGAAACTGGCAGATATCGCAATGCAAGCTTATCAAGCGGTAGGCTGTCGTGGCTGGGGACGGGTTGATGTGATGCAAGATAGTGACGGGGAATTCTATTTGCTCGAAGTAAATACTTCGCCAGGAATGACCAGTCACAGTTTAGTTCCAATGGCTGCGCGTCAAGCAGGTTTGGATTTTTCGCAGTTAGTGGTACGTATTTTGGAATTGGCTAGTTGATATGTCACAGGCAGCGTTAAACGTAAGGCATCATAACCACAATAGCGGTCAGCAAGATGAAGATCCGCGCTCAAGACCAAGTAATGGGGCTTTTCTGGGCGGATTGATTTTCTTCCTGATGGTTGTCGGCACCATTGTGTGGAGCGGCTGGACTGTGATGAACTGGATGAAGGATGCCGATAGGCTGCCAATGTCCAAACTGATATTAACGGGAGAGCGTAACTACACCACCAATGACGATGTGCGAAAGGCAATTTTGTCATTAGGTCAGCCGGGAACCTTTATGACGGTGGATGTGAATGCGATTCAAAACCAAATCAGTATGATGCCGTGGATACGCCAAGTGACAGTGCGTAAACAGTGGCCGGATGAATTAAAAATCCATATTGCGGAGTACAAACCCTACGCAAGATGGAATGACCAAAACATGGTCGACCAAGAAGGGCGCGTATTTACCCTTCCACCAAGTCAAAATGGTAAAGGCGATTATGTGTTGCTGTATGGTCCGCAAGGAAGCCAAACAGAGGTTTTGAAAGAATTTGCTGTGCTAAGTGGTATTTTGGCGAAAAATAACTTGAAACTAAAATCCGTTTCTATGACAGCGCGCCATGCATGGCAGATTATTTTAGATAATGATGTAAGAGTCGAACTTGGGAAAAAAGATGTGTTAGAGCGGTTAAACCGTTTTCTCGAGCTTTATCCGCTCTTACAGCAAACGACTGATAAACGCGTCGACTATGTTGATTTGCGTTATACCAGTGGGGCAGCGGTGGGGTGGGCTCCTCTATTAGTTGACGCACCGCAAGGCTTCCAATAAGACAAATTGCTAATAACTCAAATTAGGCAGACAGGCAGAAGCAAATGATTAAAGCAACGGACAGAAAATTAGTGGTAGGCCTTGAAATTGGAACTTCCAAGGTGTCAGCCCTTGTAGGAGAAATTCTGCCCGATGGTATGGTTAATATTATTGGGGTGGGAAGCTGTCCATCTCGCGGAATGGACAAAGGTGGCGTTAACGATCTTGAGTCGGTTGTTAAATGCGTCCAAAGAGCGATTGACCAAGCTGAATTAATGGCAGATTGCCAAATTTCTTCTGTTTACCTTGCATTATCAGGTAAACATGTGAGCTGCCAAAATGAAATTGGTATGGTGCCAATTTCAGAAGAAGAAGTGACACAAGAAGACGTAGACAGCGTCGTTCATACGGCGAAATCTGTCCGAGTTAAAGACGAACACCGAATTTTGCATGTTATCCCGCAAGAATTCGCGATTGACTACCAAGAAGGCATTAAAAATCCAGTCGGTCTTTCTGGTGTTCGTATGCAAGCTAAAGTTCATCTGATCACTTGCCATAACGATATGGCAAAGAACATTGTGAAAGCTGTTGAGCGTTGCGGGTTAAAAGTTGATCAGCTTATTTTTGCCGGTCTTGCTGCAAGCTACAGTGTGTTGACTGAAGATGAGCGCGAATTAGGTGTCTGTGTTGTTGATGTCGGTGGCGGCACAATGGACATGGCAGTATATACGGGTGGTGCTTTGCGTCATACCAAAGTGATCCCATATGCAGGTAATGTGGTGACAAGTGATATCGCTTACGCATTTGGTACGCCGCCAACAGATGCCGAAGCGATTAAAGTGCGTCACGGTTGTGCAGTCGGTTCGATTGTGAGTAAAGATGAAACGGTGGAAGTACCGAGTGTTGGCGGTCGTCCACCGAGAAGTTTACAGCGTCAAACCTTAGCGGAAGTGATTGAGCCACGGTATACTGAGCTGTTAAATTTAGTGAATGAAGAAATTTTAAATTTACAGGAACAGTTACGCCAGCAAGGTGTCAAACACCACTTAGCGGCAGGGATAGTTTTGACGGGTGGGGCAGCACAGATTGATGGGCTAGTTGAATGCGCTCAAAAAGTGTTCCATACACAGGTCAGAATCGGTACCCCACTTAATATAACAGGATTAACGGATTATGCTCAGGAGCCGTACTACTCCACAGCGGTAGGGCTTCTGCATTACGGTAAAGAAAGCCACCTTGGCGATGATACCGAGACGGAAAAACGTGCTTCAGTTAGCGGGTGGTTTAGTAAGCTCACCAGCTGGCTGAGAAAAGAATTTTAATTTTTATTTAGAAGCATATTATTAGCTTCAATAGTAAGCACAAAACGGAGAGACATTATGTTTGAACCAATGGAGCTAACCAACGATGCGGTGATTAAAGTCATCGGCGTTGGCGGCGGCGGCGGAAATGCCGTTGAACACATGGTACGCGAGCGCATCGAGGGTGTTGAATTCTTCGCAGTCAACACCGACGCACAAGCCCTGCGTAAAACCGCAGTCGGACAAACCATTCAGATCGGTACCGGTATTACTAAAGGTCTGGGTGCGGGTGCAAACCCAGAAGTCGGCCGTAATGCGGCAGAAGAAGACCGTGAAGCACTGCGCAATGCTCTTGATGGCGCAGATATGGTGTTCATCGCTGCAGGCATGGGCGGTGGTACTGGTACGGGTGCAGCGCCAGTCGTTGCTGAAGTGGCTAAAGAATTAGGTATCCTAACCGTTGCTGTCGTGACTAAGCCATTCAATTTCGAAGGCAAAAAGCGTATGGCATTCGCGGAAGCGGGTATCACTGAGCTGTCTAAGCACGTTGACTCGCTGATCACTATCCCTAACGACAAGTTACTGAAAGTACTTGGTCGTGGTATCTCTTTACTGGATGCTTTTGGTGCGGCTAACGACGTATTAAAAGGTGCAGTTCAAGGTATCGCTGAGCTGATCACTCGCCCAGGCTTAATGAACGTGGACTTTGCTGACGTACGTACTGTGATGTCAGAAATGGGCTACGCGATGATGGGTTCAGGTGTCGCTCGTGGCGAAGATAGAGCGGAAGAAGCTGCTGAAATGGCAATTTCTAGCCCACTTCTGGAAGATATCGACCTGTCTGGTGCGCGCGGTGTTCTGGTCAACATCACTGCTGGTTTTGACCTGCGCTTGGATGAGTTTGAAACAGTGGGTAATACCATTCGTGCATTCGCATCAGATAATGCGACTGTCGTAATCGGTACCTCTTTAGACCCAGAAATGCATGAAGAATTGCGCGTGACTGTTGTTGCTACTGGTATTGGTATGGACAAACGTCCAGAAATTACTTTAGTGAGCAATAAAATGTCTCAACAAGCTTCTATGGAGCAACGCTATCAGCAAATGCAAAATAGCATGTCTTCATTAAATGATGAAAAACCAGCTGCAAAAGCCGTTAACGACCAAAATACACAAGTAAATAAAGAGCCGGATTACTTAGATATCCCAGCTTTCTTGCGTAAACAGGCCGATTAATTTTTAATTAGATTGGTTTTTCCGCTTTTTGTGCTAAAATTTTCTACTGGTTATCAATTAAGATAGCCAGTAGGACTTATAACATTGCGAGAAAATACGATGATCAAACAACGGACACTTAAACGTATTATTAAAGCGACTGGTGTTGGTTTACATACCGGCAAGAAAGTTACGCTTACTTTACGTCCGGCACCGGCCAATACCGGGGTCATCTACCGTCGTACTGACCTTAATCCACCGGTAGATTTTCCGGCAGATGCGAAATCAGTTCGCGATACGATGTTATGTACTTGCTTAGTCAACGAAGATAACGTACGTATTTCGACGGTTGAACATTTGAATGCTGCTTTAGCAGGATTAGGCATCGATAACATTGTTATTGAAGTCAATGCGCCTGAAATCCCGATTATGGATGGCAGTGCTGCACCGTTTGTTTTCTTACTGCTAGATGGCGGTATTGAAGAATTAAATTGTGCGAAGAAATTCTTACGCATTAAAGAAACTGTACGTGTTGAAGATGGTGATAAATGGGCAGAAATGTCTCCATACAATGGCTTTAGCCTTGATTTCACTATTGATTTTCAACACCCTGCAATTGATAGCAGCACGCAACGCTATGCAATGGATTTCTCTGCGGAATCTTTTGTAAACCAAATTAGCCGCGCGCGCACTTTCGGTTTCATGCGTGACATTGAATATCTGCAATCGAAAGGCCTATGCTTAGGCGGTAGTTTTGACTGTGCTATCGTCGTTGATGACTATAAAGTACTCAACGAAGATGGTTTACGCTTTGAAGATGAATTCGTTCGTCACAAAATGCTCGATGCAATTGGTGACTTATTCATGTGTGGACATAATATTATTGGTGCATTCACTGCATTCAAATCGGGCCACGCACTGAATAACAAATTGCTGCAAGCGGTTCTGGCTAAAGAATCTGCTTGGGATCTGGTCACCTTTGAAGATGAAGCTGAATTACCTCTGGCATTCAAAGCGCCTTCGACTGTATTCGCATAATAGTTTCTATTATGCGGCTATCTCTGCCAGTCAGAGTTAGTCTTTTCTGTTGGTTGCATTAGTACTCTCTCCGGCTAATGCAGCCAGCCGCTCAAACTTCTCTTTTAATCCCTTCGGACTCTTTTTCGCTAATCTTAATAACTGCTCAGCGGTTTGCGTACTAATCTTTCTTTGATTACGATTTTCTTTATGATTCACTGATTGCTTATTCAATGAGCTATTTTGCTTAGATTTTCGTATAAGATCGGGGTTGATTCTGATGTCGATGGAAGATAAAGATGGTAGAATAGACGACCTTAATGCAGAAAGAAGGTTTATTTTTTCATAGTTAAGGCGGGTCATCCAACTGGCATTAGCCACTTCGATAACCATAATGTTATTACGGTAGTTTGCCACCCGACACATGGGTTTAATTTCCGCTGGCAGCAAACTTTTTACAACACGATTCAATTTTAGAATAGCTTTTGCATTTCGCTGAATAGTTTGTAAAGTGTTTGATGTTTTTGCCAGAGACTCTTCGAGAACATCGAAAAGTGCTTGTGGATGACTATCTCTCATTGTGAACTCTCATTTTACGCGATTGCTAAAGATGTCAGAACATAATTGGGAATCATACTTTAATCTATAAATTATATAAGAGTTTGATGGGCATTTTAAATTTTTGGCGACATTTAGGTAGACGATACTTTTGGTCCCACCTGTTATTAGGTGTTGTGGCTACGGGTGTTGGCTTGCCTACAATTTTAAATGCCTTATCAGAATCTCAGCAGGCTCAAGTTAATTCTGCGCCAGCCAATCGACAAAGCCAAGCTGTAAATGCTTTCGATAACTTATTTGCTCAGCAGAATTCTCAACGCTCTTCATCCTCATCTTCTTACTCCGTCAATTACTGGCAGCAGCATGCGGTACGTAATGTTATCCGCCAACTGACTTTTGCCTTTTCAGCGACAGAAGATGAAGATACCGATAAAAGTAAGCTACAAAAAGAGACGCTATTTGCCCCTCAATTAATGTTAGATACGCTGTACGCAATGTTAGCGCAGCGATCTTTACAATGGGATGTGGCAACGACTCAAGCTAGCGAACATATCTACCCTCTCTTTACTGTTTATCAGCCCGCGATTTGGGTTGCTCAGGTACACGGCATTCGGGCTGGGCCCTTTTTTGCTTAAATCCATTTAACGATGTTAAGCCTACCATTGGGTCGTTTCTCATCGTGTCAAAAATCATCGATTCAAATAATTAATTGATTTACCTGAGAAAAAATATGTTAACTAAATTATTAACCAAAGTATTTGGTAGCCGTAATGACCGTACTCTGCGCCGTCTGCGTAAAGAAGTGGAAAAAATTAACAAGCTAGAGCCTGAGTTTGAGAAATTATCGGATGACGAGCTGAAAGCCAAAACCGTAGAATTTCGTGAGCGTTTAAAACAAGGCGAAAGTATTGAAAATATGATCCCTGAAGCGTTTGCGACAGTGCGTGAAGCAAGTAAGCGTGTCTTTGGTATGCGTCACTTCGACGTTCAGTTAATCGGTGGTATGGTACTGAACGAGCGCTGCATCGCAGAAATGCGTACAGGTGAAGGTAAAACACTAACTGCAACGCTACCAGCATACATTAACGCATTATCAGGCAAAGGGGTTCACGTTGTTACGGTGAACGACTACCTAGCAAAACGAGATGCGGAAAATAACCGTCCATTATTCGAGTTTTTAGGCTTAACCGTTGGTATTAACTTATCGGGTATGGCTCCACCTGCTAAGCGCCAAGCTTATGCGGAAGATATTACTTACGGTACCAACAATGAGTTTGGTTTCGACTATCTACGTGACAACATGGCATTTAGCCCTGAAGATCGCGTTCAACGTAAATTGCATTACGCATTAGTGGATGAGGTGGACTCCATTCTTATCGATGAAGCGCGTACGCCACTGATCATTTCTGGTCCTGCGGAAGATAGCTCAGACCTGTATATTAAAGTGGATAAACTGATCCCGAAATTAGTTCGCCAAGAAAAAGAAGACTCGGACACTTTCCAAGGCGAAGGTCACTTCTCGGTTGATGAAAAATCTCGTCAGGTAACAATCACAGAGCGCGGTCTAGTTCTCGTTGAAGAATTACTAGCAAAAGCAGGTTTAATGGATGAAGGCGAATCGCTTTATTCACCATCAAACATCATGCTGATGCACCACGTCATGGCCGGTTTACGTGCCCACGCGCTGTTTACTCGTGATGTTGATTATATTGTTAAAGATAACCAAGTTATCATTGTCGACGAGCATACTGGCCGTACAATGGAAGGGCGTCGTTGGTCTGATGGTCTGCACCAAGCTGTTGAAGCAAAAGAAGGTGTTGAGATCCATAATGAAAACCAAACATTAGCATCGATTACTTTCCAGAACTATTTCCGCCTATACGAAAAACTAGCGGGTATGACCGGTACTGCGGATACCGAAGCATTCGAATTTAGCTCAATCTATAAGCTGGATACGATTGTTATCCCAACTAACCGTCCAATGGTTCGTAAAGACATGCCTGACTTAGTCTATATGACTGAAGCAGACAAATTTGAAGCAATTATTGAAGATATCCGTGATAAAACCGCCAAAGGTCAGCCAGTTCTGGTTGGTACTATTTCGATTGAAAAATCTGAATTAATTTCTCATGCGCTGACTAAAGCAAAAATTGCTCATAACGTATTGAATGCGAAATTCCACGCAATGGAAGCTGACATTATTGCTAACGCGGGGCAAAAAAGCGCTGTAACCATCGCAACTAACATGGCGGGTCGTGGTACCGATATCATGTTAGGGGGAAGCTGGCAGTCAGAAGTGGCTGCGTTAGAGAACCCAACGCAAGAACAAATTGATGAAATCAAAGCGAACTGGAAAATTCGTCACGATGAAGTGTTAGCAGCTGGTGGTTTACATATCATCGGCACAGAACGCCATGAATCTCGCCGTATCGATAACCAGTTACGTGGTCGTGCGGGACGTCAAGGTGATGCTGGTTCATCACGTTTCTATCTGTCAATGGAAGATGCTTTAATGCGTATCTTCGCATCAGACCGTGTAACGGGGATGATGAAAAAACTGGGTATGAAACCGGGCGAAGCTATCGAACACCCTTGGGTCACAAAAGCAATTGCTAACGCCCAGCGTAAAGTTGAAAGCCGTAACTTTGATATTCGTAAACAATTACTTGAGTATGATGATGTGGCAAGTGACCAACGTCGCGCTATCTATACTCAGCGTAATGAATTGCTGGATGGCGGCGATATTAAAGAAACCGTAGACAGTATTCGTGAGGATGTCTTTACCACTATTATTGATGCGTATATTCCGCCTCAATCACTGGAAGAAATGTGGGACATTGATGGTCTGCAAAAACGTTTAGTGAACGATTTTGACCTCGACTTACCAATTCAAGAGTGGTTAGACAAAGAGCCTGAACTTCACGAAGAAACTTTGCGCGAACGTATCATGGAAAAAGCGATTGAAATTTACCAGCGTAAAGAAGAGATCGTTAGCTCTGAAGCAATGCGTAATTTTGAAAAAGGCGTTATGTTGCAAACGCTGGATACATTATGGAAAGAGCATTTGGCTTCCATGGACTATTTACGTCAAGGTATCCATTTACGTGGCTATGCACAAAAAGATCCAAAACAAGAATACAAACGTGAATCCTTCAGTATGTTTGCCAATATGTTGGAAGCATTGAAATATGAAGTGATCAGTACCTTGTCAAAAGTACAAGTACGTTTACCGGAAGAAGTTGAAGCGTTAGAGCAACAACGTCGTGAAGAAGCTGAACGTCTGGCGAAGAAACAGCATTTAAGCCATGAAGCTGAAGCTGAATCTTTAATGACAGAAGCAGAAGCGAAGATTGCAACCCAAGGTAATAAAATTGGTCGTAATGATCCATGCCCTTGTGGTTCCGGTAAAAAATACAAGCAGTGCCACGGCCGCTTAAACTAATTTAGAATTCAATAAATAATCAATAAAGGCGGGGAAACCCGCCTTTTTAGTGAAGAAATTATGGAAAAAAAACATCTGCATATTGCCGCTGGGATCATTCGTAATGCTCAGAAACATATTTTTATTACTCAGCGACCTGAAGGCACACACATGGCCGGGTTTTGGGAATTTCCTGGTGGGAAGCTAGAAAAAGGGGAAGACCCCAAGGACGCACTGATCCGAGAATTGGAAGAAGAAGTGGGTATTGCGGTGATTGACTGTGATTTATTCCATCAAGTTGATCATGAATTTGACGATAGATTTATTACGCTCTACTTCTTTATGGTTTCAGGCTGGGATAATGATCCCTATGGAAAAGAAGGGCAAAAATCACGTTGGATTGAGCAGCAAAGCTTAATCGCTGATGAGTTTCCACCAGCTAATCGCGTGATTGTTGATATGCTGACCAAGGATGCATAACAGCAAGTCGTCAGTAATGAAGATGAAAATAGCCTAATGCAGCGATTTGGCTATTTTCATTATCAACACAGATAAAGTGAAATTAGTGCTCAGGTGTTTCACTCCAATTATCGCTATCGGAGATATCACCTTGGCTTTCAATGCGTTTTTCTTCTGCGGCCCACTCGCCTAAATCAATCAGTTGACATCTCTTACTGCAAAATGGGCGGAAAGGGCTGGATTCATTCCAAGTCACGACTTTTTGGCAAGTCGGACAATTGACTTCAATAATTTCATTCATACATGGACTCTCAAACTAACAACAGGCTAACTGAAAACGAATTACGTCTGGGAGTATACCATTCTCGCTATCGATATGAAGAAAACGTAAGGCAAAGCGCGTTTTATGTCCTGAAATTTGAGGGTATATCAAATGCTCTGGCGATAACCTAATACGTAAAAGCTCTTTTCCTTCGACATTACCTTGAAAGAAACCATTGTGAGATTCGGCAGATTCAAAACTTCCATTTTGACGGATTAGTGATAACACGGTTTGTAAGGCATCATGCAGTGGATCTAAACTATTTAGCCAGTTTTTGATTTCATTATCTCTATCTGATTGGGGAATATTTAGCCACAGTTGAAGGGTGGGCAAATCAAAGCTACAGCATCCACCGGGAATACTGAGGCGTTGGCGAACCATACTAATAATTTTATCGTTACGTAGCTGATGACCAAATCGAGGTGCGGACATTAAACTGCTTATTTTCGGCGTTAGGTCATTTAAAAGAGAGGTGATTAATGTTTTATCAACATTTGGGGCATCGGCCCAACTGAGTAGCCTACTTTTTTGTTTTTCGAGTTCTTTGATAAGATCAGAGCGAACTTCACCTCTATCTAAAATTTCAATCAGTTCAGAAACAGAACGGAAAAAGGCGATTCCAGAAGAGTAGGAAGTTATATGGCTCTGTTCATAGATTTGCATTAATAATGTTTCAAGCCGTAGCCAAGAACGAATTTTTTCATTCATTGGATATTCATAAGTAACCAAAGTCGTTTCGATTTTTTCGCTCATGCTCATTCCTATTCTTTTTGTGCTGCAAGTGCTAGGTATTGTTTGTGTAGTTCTGCAACTCTATTTGGCAGCTCAGTATTATTTGTATGATTAGTGATGATGTCGTCAGCATACGACAACCTTTCTTCTCGAGATGCTTGAGCATTTAATATATTAATAACATGCTCTAGGTTAGTATCATCGCGTTTGATGGTTCTCTCTATTTGCTCTTCTCTTGTTACATCTACGACAAGAACACGATCTGCTAAATGCGAAATTTTATTTTCAATAAGCAGGGGGACTACCCATAAAACATAAGGATAGTTAACCTGCTGAAGTTGTTTCTGTGTTTCTTGTTGTATCAAAGGATGAAGCAGTGCATTTAGCCACGCTTTTTCTTTTGGTTCGGAAAAAACAACTGATCGTAAAAAACCTCTATTTAAGGTGCCATCATGGTTTAACATGTTTTGACCAAAGTGCTGCTGAATGCTGATCAATGCAGGGGTATTAGGTTCAACCACTTGGCGTGCGATGATATCAGCATCAACAAGGGGTACCCCAAGTTTAGCAAATTCGTTGGCAACGGTTGTTTTACCACTTCCTATCCCCCCTGTGAGGGCAACTATATAAGACATAAATGATTCATTAGTTCACGGGAAATAAGTCAGGTTACACTGAAAGTTTTAATTTGTCTGTATACAATTGAGTCAAGTTATCATGTTATGGATATATGTGTGATTCCAATCTATTTTTACTATCCAAATTAAACTACTTTCTTTAGGAAATAAGTTACATTCCAGAGATGACTGAGCCTAATTTAAATATTGGTAAATACATTGCAAACATTATTAGGCAGATAATGATAGCTATAAATAAGAGCAATATAGGTTCAAGGTTCTTAAGGCGATGCTCTGTAATAGTCTTATATTGCTGTGAGTAATACTTAAATAAATATAATGTAAAATATTCTAGCTTGCCAGATTCCTCTGCCAAAGAAATTAACTGAGTTGCTAATTTTGGAAAAAACTGAGTATTTCTCATTGCATCAGATAATGAAGCTCCTCTAAGGATAGCGTGATATATTTCATGGCATTCTTTCTTGTATTTATGATGCACTATCGTTTTAGTTGAGCAATCAAGGCATTCCAAGAGAGGCAGTCCTGATTTTAATGTTGAAGATAATGTTAAAAAGTAGATGTTCAAATTTTTGGCTTTGATGATGTTATTGATATAAGGAAAATATTGCATTAACTGACTCAGTTTTTTGGATGCAAAGGATTTATATTTAATAAATAAAAATATGGTTGAGGACAGTGTTAACAGTATCCATTGAATATTCTCAATCAAAGTATTCGATATTATAATCACTACCTTTGTTATAGAGGGTAATTCCTGTTGAAAGCTTTCGTAAATTTCAACGAACTGAGGGATGACAAAAACTAGCATAATGATAAGTAATAGGCTTGAAAACCCTACGAGGGTAATTGGATAACGTAGGGCTTTTTTTATTAAAACTGATGTTTTTTGGTTATGTTCAAGCATATTTTTGATAATTAAAAAGCTTTCATCATATTTTCCTGTTTTTTCGGCGATTACAATCAAGCTAATTATTGTACTATTAAAAATATGCGGATGTTTTTCTAGGTTTTTAATAAAATCAATACCTTTTTCTAGATCATCGATTGCCTGATTAATGAGGTTTTTCCAAAAAGGTAAATGACAATTAATTTTAAGTAATTGAAAGCATTTTAATAAACTAATTCCTGAGGAAGATAGTATATGTAGCTGATGGAAAAAATGAATTCTGTAGTTTAAATTTTCCATATCCAATATAAATATAGATTTTAATTTTATTGATATTGGTGTTTGACCTCGTTTGATTATCACTAAGAAAGCTTGTTTCTTGTTTTTTGCTACTAAGCTATCAGTTATATACGAATTATTTTCAAGTGAAGTGTAATGATATACAAACATTAATTTACTCTCCTTGCCCTATAACAGAATAAATTTCTTGTAATGTTGTTTCGCCAGCTTCGACTCGCTCAAGGCTTGCCTGAAATAGATTTTTAAAATTATCAGTTAATTTACCATTGTCTTTTAATAGAAAGTTGAGTTGTGTTTTATCAAGGTGTTCATAAATTGCGGTACGCCCCATAAATCCTGAAAAACAGTGTTCGCACCCAGTAGAGTGGTATTCGCTAATATTCTGCATTGGGTTTATCGGAGTAATACGTGCAGTTTCTTGTTTGCAGTATGTGCAAAGTTTTCTAACTAAGCGCTGAGCGATAACCATTTTTAAACAAGATTGAAGTTGGTTTCTGTCAACGCCTAGCTGTTCCATGCGTGTAATGGCACTGACTGTACAATTAGTATGGAGCGTTGATAGAACAAGGTGGCCTGTTTGCGCAGCTCGAGCAGCTATTTGTGCCGTTTCTTCGTCTCTAATTTCACCAATCATAATCACGTCAGGATCTTGTCGAAGGAGTGCACGAAGAATAAAAGCAAAAGTAAGTGAGTATTTTTCGTTTACTTGCGTTTGGTTGATCCCCCCAAGGGGGATCTCAATAGGGTCTTCAATGGTAGATATATTTCTTGATGTTTGATTAAGGTATTCCAGTGCACTATAAAGTGTGACAGTTTTACCGCTACCCGTGGGGCCTGTCACGAGAATCAATCCTTGCGGTTTTTGTAATGTGCTTTTTAGTAGGGGTAATAAAGTCGGGCACATTCCAATTTGTTCGAGAGAGTATTTCAGCTGTGTATTTAATAATCTCAGAACTAATTTTTCACCATGAAGTGTAGGCATGCTGGAAAGACGGATGCTAAAGTTTTTACGCTCAAAGCTCCAGTTCATTTGCCCATCCTGAGGGATTCTTTTTTCCGCAATATTCATTTTTGACAATATTTTTATTCGAGCAATAACCTCATTGCTTATTTCATGTGGTGGTGAAGGAATAACGTAGAGTTTCCCATCCACTCTAAGGCGAATTTTTAGGCTATGCTTGGTTGGTTCAAGGTGAATATCAGATGCTCGCTTTCTTACCGCCATCTTTAATAAATCATCGACAAAATCAACGGCAGGAGATGGCACGTTGATAGGTTCAATAGTGTTAGTCGGATAAGCATTTTCATCTTCATTGATTTCTAAAGTATGGCGATTGAAATAATGATCAATTTTTTCTTTAGCCCATATTTCATAACAAACAGGTACGCTGGCAATAAAACGTAATGTGGATAATAAATTATCATTGGGTTTTTCTATCGTAGCTATGGATAATCTTTTTTCGTTGTGATCGATAATCACAATATAGTTTTTGTCACAAAGCACTTTGAGTTCTTTGAAAATATAATGGCTTTCCCTAGATGTGCGCATGTTAATCCCTTAATTAGAAGCTCAGTGTTTTTTCACAAAGTTTTTTTAGATCCGCATTAGTATCAGCTTGGCAACTGATACTCCATGAAAATGGCGATGTGGCTGTTGAGCTGGTAGGTGTCAATATACCCGTAAGGCCTGTTAAGGTTTTGTCTCCAACAAAGGTAATGACACCAGCTTTTGCATCAATCTGTTTTAGATACTTTCCTTTTATATTGCTCGGTATATCTTCTTTTCCTGAATTACATTTGGCTAAAAGACCTTGGTTAAAGCTGCACAGCTCTACGCTGTTTTTATAAGGCAAGATAGTTTGTAGTACATCGGTCATGGCTGCTTTTTGCATATAGCTTTGATAGCCCGGTATAGCAACGGCACTGAGTATTGAAATTATTGCGATAACAACCATTATTTCGATTAAGGAAAATCCTTTCTGATCCATAAGTAAAACCTCTCTGATAGTGTGAGGTTCCATCATAAAAGACATTTTTAGTGAAAATACGAATTGAAAATTCAGGTTACGAGTGGCTTTGTAAAGTGATCTTGCAAATGGTGGGTTGTCTCATTTTATTTCGAGCGCTCTCGCAAAAATATATCAAGAATATTTTTTCTAATAAAAATGAGTTTGTCAGATTGATATAAATAGAGGCACATCAGAAAGAGAGGCTAATGGGGTGGTTACCCTCATTAGCTAAGATAATAGATGGATAATTCATAAAATTATCAATTGGCAAAGCTTAGAGTGCGTTTTTATAGTGCTGCCAATCAAAGTAAGGACCTGGGTCAGTTTTTCGATGGGGAGCAATATCGCTATGACCTGTAATATTCTGTTTGATCTGAGGGAATTCAGTTATCAGTAACTTAGTGAGCTTGGCCAACGTTATATATTGAGCTTCGGTGAAAGCTTGATAATCCGTACCTTCAAGTTCAATACCAATAGAAAAGTCGTTACATTTTTCTCTCCCTTGATAATTAGATTGCCCTGCATGCCATGCGCGCTTGTTGAAAGGAACATATTGAATAATCTCTCCATCACGACGGATGAGGCAATGGGCTGAAACACGTAGATGTTTAATTTCTTCAAAAAAAGGGTGTTCTTCGGGATTTAAAGTACCGGTAAATAGTTGGTTAATATATGGACCACCAAACTGCCCTGGTGGAAGGCTGATATTATGAATGACGAGAAGTGAAGGTTCTTCGTCCTCTGGGCGGTCATCATGATGTGGGGAAGGGATATGAGTCACATTATTTAGCCAACCATCATGTATTTTCATATCAGTATCCATAGTATGCTCTTTTCTTTTTTGTAAGTACCCGTAATTAAGAAAGATTAGCATAGTTGAGATCCATACGGGTGCATATTTTGGAGTAAATAATGACTACACGACGCTATGATGAACAAGAAAGACGCAAACTGTTAATGGCAAGATTGATTACCGATATTCCTTTTATGGTCAGTGTTGCTTTAAAAGAAGATCTCGGTCAGATCGTTGATTATAAAAGGGATGTTACAGGGCAGCTATTAAATGAAGATTCCCAAGCTACAGCTCGAATTATTACTCGTGAAGAGGGGGTTTTTTGCGGGCAAAAATGGCTAGAAGAAGTTTTTTACCAACTCGGTAATAAAGTTAAGGTGAATTGGAAGGTTCAAGATGGCGATAAGGTTTCACCAAACCAAGTATTATGCGAGATGCGAGGACCTTCTCAAATTCTACTCACTGGTGAAAGAACAGCGTTGAATTTTGTACAAACTCTATCTTCGGTTTCCACTGTGACTGCAAAGTATGTGGCTTTTCTTGAAGGTACTCGAACTAAGTTATTAGATACTCGCAAAACTATCCCTGGTTTGCGGAGCGCATTAAAGTATGCAGTGCTCATGGGGGGCGGATATAATCACCGATTAGGTTTGTCTGATGCTTATCTAATCAAAGAAAATCATATTATTTCGGCAGGTTCTGTTTCCCAAGCAGTATCGCTTGCTCGCCAAGCACACCCAGATGTTCCTATCGAAGTAGAGGTCGAAAATCTAGAAGAGCTGCTACAAGCTCTCAAAGCTCAAGCGGATATTATTATGCTTGATAACTTTACGACTGACATGATGAAAGATGCCGTTGTTCTCACGGATGGCAAGGCTGCTTTAGAAGTATCAGGAAATGTGACAGATAAAACGATTAGAGAGTTTGCATTGACAGGTATTGATTTCATCTCAGTAGGCGCATTGACGAAACACATTCAGGCATTAGATCTCTCAATGCGATTCATTGAACCTGAAAGCTAGTCTGAGCTAATTTAGGCTGCTAGACCGAGAGGCTACAAAGATAAGGGGGATAGATTATACATCTCCCCCCTAAAAATGAATGACTATATAGATAGCGATTATATTTTGAACACTCTTTCATGATTATTGAATTGCACTGAATATTTACGGAATACTTTTTTACCATTGGTATGAAGTTTTCATTTGATTGATTGCGTAAGTGTATTTTTGTTAATTATGAATTTAACAAATTATTAACCATGTTCAGGGCATTTTTTTGTAAAAATGTACGCAATGTTTACTTTTTGGATGGTTATTCAATTATTGTGATTTTTTATTCTAAAATTGGTAAGCTGTAACGGTTCAGTTTTGGTTTCATTGGCATAAAAAGTCATATTTTTTGTTAAATTTGTGTGTTGTTTAATCAAGGCTTGGTTATTAATTAATGCTTTTTTTAAAATAAACCGTTAAAACTTGCAGGATTTTATGATTTAGCTCAAGGTCTTTATGGACAGATAGTGAATACTTTGTTACTTTATTAAGCCATAAAATAATTGGTATGACCAATTAACACTGGGTACTAGATAATCAATAATTACTCACTATAAAAATGGCAGATTATGACTTACGGTAAAATTCGCCAACCAAAGTTATCAGATGTAATCGAGCAGCGGCTTGAGCATCTCATATTCGAGGGGACTTTACGCCCCGGCGAAAAGCTGCCTCCTGAACGTGAACTTGCTAAGCAATTTGATGTCTCAAGACCATCAGTGCGTGAAGCTATTCAAACCTTAGAGGCCAAAGGTCTTCTATCTCGTCGTCAAGGTGGTGGCACATTTGTACAAAAACAGATGTGGCAAAGTTTTAGTGACCCATTGACCGAATTACTTGCTGGTAACCCAGAATCTCAATTAGATCTTCTTGAAACGCGCCATGCATTAGAAGGCATTGCTGCTTACTATGCGGCATTACGTGGTACGGAAGAAGATTTAGAGCGTATTCGCCAAAGCTATGAATTGATTAAATCAGCTCAGAAAAGTGGTGATCTTAACGCGGAATCAGATGCGGTATTACAGTATCAACTGATTGTAACGGAAGCTGCTCATAATGTAGTGCTGTTACATTTGCTACGCTGCATGATCCCTATGTTAGAGCAAAATATCCGCCAGAATTTTGAGTTCCTATATACCCGAAAAGAGATGTACAACGCAGTAAGCGAGCATAGAGAACAGATTTTTTCTGCTATTGTCGCAAGGGAACCGGAAAAAGCGAGAGAAGCGTCTCATCGACATCTTGCTTTTATTGAAGATTTGCTGCTGGACATTGGCCGTGAGCAAACTCGCCGAGAGCGTTCATTACGTCGCTTACAGCAACATCCAGATCTAGATCAGCTTCAAAGCTAGACCAGATTTAAAATTGGTAGTGTAGATCCTGACTGCTGCGTCTACATTACTGTGAGTACTCTTAATTAGAGATAAAGCGGCAACTACATTAGGGCCTATCTTCCTGCTGTTTTCATTAACATGAAGAAAATGGCAGGAAGATAGGCTCCACATAACCATATAAAATAGATAACAGATAAGGAATACACCATGTCAGATATGTTAAAAAATGACGTGGATCCGATTGAAACTCGCGACTGGCTACAGGCGATTGAATCGGTCATCCGTGAAGAAGGTGTTGATCGTGCACAGTTTATTATCGAACAGGTATTAAGCGAAGCACGTAAAGGCGGTGTTAACATTGCCGCTGGTGCATCTGGTAGTTCTGATTATATCAACACAATTGCTGTTGAAGATGAACCTGCATACCCTGGTAACATGGATTTAGAACGCCGTATCCGTTCTGCAATTCGCTGGAACGCTGTAATGACCGTTCTGCGTGCATCTAAAAAGGATTTAGAACTGGGTGGTCATATGGCATCATTCCAGTCTTCCGCAACTTTATATGAAGTTTGCTTCAACCACTTCTTCCGTGCTCATAACAATAATGACGGTGGTGATTTAGTCTTCTTCCAAGGTCATATCTCCCCTGGTATCTATGCGCGTGCATTCTTAGAAGGCCGCTTAACTGAAGAACAGATGAATAACTTCCGTCAAGAAATTGGTGGGAATGGTCTGTCTTCTTATCCGCACCCTAAATTAATGCCTGACTTCTGGCAGTTCCCAACCGTATCGATGGGTCTGGGGCCAATCAATGCTATCTACCAAGCTAAATTCTTAAAATATTTGGATAACCGCGGCCTGAAAGATACTTCAGCACAGCGTGTTTATGCGTTCTTAGGTGATGGTGAGATGGATGAGCCAGAATCTAAAGGTGCAATTACTATCGCAACTCGCGATAAGTTAGATAACTTAGTCTTCGTTATTAACTGTAACCTGCAACGTCTTGATGGCCCAGTAACAGGTAACGGTAAAATCGTTAACGAATTAGAAGGCATCTTCAGTGGTGCTGGTTGGCAAGTTATCAAAGTTATGTGGGGCGACCGTTGGGATGAACTGCTGCGTAAAGATACAACCGGCAAACTGGTTCAATTGATGAACGAAACCCTTGACGGTGACTATCAAACATTTAAATCACGCGATGGTGCATACGTACGTGAACACTTCTTCAACCGTTATCCAGAAACGGCTGCATTAGTGAAAGATATGACTGATGACGAAATTTGGGCGCTGAACCGTGGTGGTCACGATCCGAAGAAAGTATATGCAGCATTTAAAAAAGCACAAGAAACCAAGGGCAAACCAACTGTTATTTTAGCTCAAACCATCAAAGGCTATGGTATGGGTGAAACAGCAGAAGGTAAAAACATTGCTCACCAAGTTAAGAAAATGAACATGGACGGCGTTCGCCACTTCCGTGATCAGTTCAATGTGCCAGTTGCTGATGATCAAATCGAAAAACTGCCATTAATCACTTTCGATAAAGATTCTGAAGAATACAAATATCTGCACGAACGTCGCCAAGCTCTGGGTGGTTACTTACCAGCTCGTCGCGCTAAATTTGATGAAAAACTGGAAATTCCAGCTCTGTCAGATTTTAGTCAATTACTGGAAGAACAATCTAAAGAGATTTCAACAACAATTGCATTCGTTCGCGCACTGAATGTCATGTTGAAAAACAACTCAATCAAAGAGCGTTTAGTACCAATTATCGCTGACGAAGCACGTACTTTCGGTATGGAAGGTCTATTCCGTCAAATTGGTATCTATAGCCCGAAAGGTCAGCAATATACACCGCAAGATCGTGAGCAAGTTGCTTACTATAAAGAAGACTCTAAAGGTCAGATCCTGCAAGAAGGTATCAACGAACTGGGCGCAGGTTCTTCATGGTTAGCGGCTGCAACATCATACAGCACTAACAACCTGCCTATGATCCCATTCTATATCTACTACTCTATGTTTGGTTTCCAACGTATTGGTGACTTAATGTGGGCAGCAGGTGACCAACAAGCTCGTGGCTTCCTGATTGGTGGTACTTCTGGTCGTACAACACTAAACGGTGAAGGCTTACAGCACGAAGATGGTCATAGCCATATTCAATCACTGACTATCCCTAACTGTATTTCTTATGACCCAGCTTACGCTTACGAAGTTGCGGTTATCATGCAAGACGGTTTAGAGCGTATGTATGGTGAGAAACAAGAGAACGTGTACTATTACATCACGACTCTGAACGAAAACTATCACATGCACGCAATGCCGGAAGGCGTTGAAGAAGGTATCCGTAAAGGTATCTATAAACTGGCTTCAGTTGAAGGGAGCAAAGGTAAAGTGCAGTTATTAGGTTCTGGTTCTATGATGCGCCACGTTCGTGAAGCTGCCGATATCTTGGCTGCGGAATACGGAATTGGTTCTGACGTATACAGCGTAACCTCATTCACTGAATTGGCGCGTGATGGTCAAGACTGTGAGCGTTGGAACATGCTGCACCCATCAGCAACGCCACGTGTACCTTATGTAGCGCAAGTTATGAATGATGCACCAGCTGTTGCATCGACTGACTACATGAAACTGTTTGCTGAGCAAATCCGTACTTATGTTCCAGCCAGTGAGTACCGTGTATTAGGTACTGACGGTTTCGGTCGTTCTGATAGCCGTGAGAACCTACGTCACCACTTCGAAGTGGATACAACGTATGTCATCGTTGCAGCGTTAGGTGAATTGGCTAAACGTGGTGAGATTGATGTTAAAGTCGTTGAAGAAGCGATTAAAAAATACAACATCAACCCAGATAAAGTTAACCCACGTTTGGCATAAGAGGTAATAATCAATGTCTATTGAAATCCAAGTGCCAGATATCGGTGCTGATGAAGTTGAAGTCACCGAAGTAATGGTAAAAGTTGGTGATAAAGTAGAAGCAGAGCAATCGCTCATCACTGTTGAAGGTGATAAAGCTTCTATGGAAGTCCCATCTCCACAAGCGGGTGTGGTTAAAGAGATTAAAATTGCAGTGGGTGACAAAGTTACTACTGGTAAATTAATCATGATTTTTGATTCAGCAGAAGGTGCATCTGCACCAGCAGCAGCGCCTGCGGCTCCAGTGGCGGCACCAGCTGCTCCTGCTACTGCAGCACTGAAAGAAGTTGCTGTACCAGACATCGGTGGTGATGAAGTTGAAGTCACTGAGATCATGGTTAAAGTAGGTGATGCAATCACGGCTGAACAATCTCTGATTACCGTTGAAGGCGATAAAGCGTCAATGGAAGTACCGGCACCATTCGCAGGTACAGTTAAAGAGATTAAGATTGCGACTGGCGATAAAGTGAAAACTGGCTCGCTGATCATGGTATTCGAAGTTGCAGGCGCAGCGCCTGCGGCAGCGGTTTCTGCTCCAGCAGCATCCGCTGTGGCACCAGCAGCAGCGGCAATCAAAGACGTTAACGTACCAGATATCGGTGGTGATGAAGTTGAAGTTACCGAAGTAATGGTAAAAGTTGGCGACACCGTAACTGCTGAACAATCTTTAATCACCGTTGAAGGCGACAAAGCATCAATGGAAGTACCGGCACCATTCGCAGGTACAGTTAAAGAGATTAAGATTGCGACTGGCGATAAAGTCAAAACTGGCTCCCTGATTATGACTTTTGAAGTTGCGGGTGCAGCACCTGCACCTACAGCAGCTCCTGCTTCTGCACCAGTTGCAGCTCCAGCAGCCGCGCCAGTAGCCTCTGCGCCAGCTAAAGCAGCTGATAGCAAAAATGAATTTGTTGAGAACGATGCGTATATTCACGCAACACCAGTAATTCGTCGTTTAGCTCGCGAATTTGGCGTGAACTTAGCGAAAGTGAAAGGTACTGGCCGTAAAGGTCGTATCTTACGTGAAGACGTTCAAGCTTACGTTAAAGATGCAATTAAACGTGCAGAAGCACCAGCAGCAGCTGGCGGTGGTTTACCGGGTATGCTTCCATGGCCGAAAATTGATTACAGCAAATTTGGTGAAGTTGAAGAAGTTGAGCTGGGTCGCATCCAGAAAATTTCTGGCGCTAACCTGAGCCGTAACTGGGTCATGATCCCGCACGTAACTCTGATGGAAGAAGTGGATACCACTGAAGTTGAAGAGTTCCGTAAACAGCAGAACAAAGAAGCTGAGAAGAAAAAACTGGATGTGAAAATCACGCCACTGGTCTTCGTGATGAAAGCAGTTGCTCGTGCTTTGGAAGAAATGCCACGCTTCAACAGCTCTATTTCAGAAGATGCACAGCGTCTGTTCCTGAAAAAATATATCAACATCGGTATCGCTGTAGATACACCAAATGGCTTAGTTGTTCCTGTTTTCAAAGATGTGAACAAAAAAGGCATTATGGAGTTATCTCGTGAGCTGGGTGAAGTGTCTAAGAAAGCACGTGCAGGCAAACTGACCGCCGCTGACATGCAAGGTGGTTGCTTCACTATTTCTAGCTTAGGTGGTATCGGAACTACCGGTTTTGCACCGATTGTGAATGCACCAGAAGTGGCAATTATGGGTCTATCTCGCTCTTCTATCAAACCAGTTTGGAATGGTAGCGAGTTTGTTCCACGCCTAATGCTGCCTATGTCTCTGTCATTTGACCACCGTGTGATTGATGGTGCTGATGGTGCGCGCTTCATCACTTTAGTTGGACAACTGATGAGCGATATTCGCCGCCTGGTAATGTAACTAATAAGACCGGTCAATTGACCGGTCTGTTTTATTTAGGCTGGGGCAGAGTTTTTCGCTGTTGCAACGAAAGGTTGGGAGTTACGTCACGTATTCAGCCTTTTCAGGATGTTAACAATTCTGTAAACTGCTTGCGGTGTGTACTTTACCAGTGGAAAATTCGTTTATTCGGCGGCCCCGCTGGACAAAACAAAAAGAGGTCATGATGAGTACTGAAATTAAAGCCCAAGTCGTTGTGCTTGGTGCAGGCCCAGCAGGTTATTCTGCGGCATTCCGTTGCGCTGACTTAGGTTTAGAAACTGTTTTGGTAGAACGTTACTCAACTCTTGGTGGAGTTTGTTTAAACGTTGGTTGTATCCCTTCTAAAGCATTACTGCACGTTGCTAAAGTTATCGAAGAAGCTAAAGCATTAGCTGAACATGGTATCGTATTTGGCGAGCCAAAAACTGACATTTCCAAAGTTCGTCTGTGGAAAGAAAAAGTGATTACTCAATTGACTGGCGGCTTAGCGGGTATGGCGAAAGGCCGTAAAGTTAACGTAGTTAACGGTCTGGGTAAATTTACTGGTGCGAATACACTGGTTGTTGAAGGCGAAAACGGCAGCACCACTATCAACTTTGATAATGCGATCATTGCTGCGGGTTCACGTCCAATTCAGTTACCATTTATTCCTCATGAAGATCCACGTATTTGGGATTCAACAGATGCATTAGAACTGCAAGAAGTTCCAGAGCGTCTACTGGTAATGGGTGGTGGTATCATCGGTCTTGAGATGGGTACTGTATACCATGCACTGGGTTCACAAATTGATGTGGTTGAAATGTTTGACCAAGTTATCCCAGCTGCGGATAAAGACGTGGTTAAAGTATTCACTAAGCAAATCAGCAAGAAATTCAACTTACTGTTAGAAACTAAAGTGACTGCTGTTGAAGCGAAAGAAGATGGTATCTACGTTTCAATGGAAGGTAAAAAAGCACCGGCTGAACCACAACGTTATGACGCTGTGTTAGTTGCTATCGGTCGCGTACCTAACGGTAAGAACTTAGACGCAGGTAAAGCTGGCGTTGAAGTTGATGATCGTGGTTTCATCCATGTTGATAAACAAATGCGTACAAACGTACCGCACATCTTTGCTATCGGTGACATCGTTGGTCAACCAATGCTGGCTCACAAAGGTGTTCACGAAGGTCACGTTGCAGCAGAAGTTATCTCTGGTCTGAAACACTACTTCGATCCTAAAGTGATTCCATCAATCGCTTATACTGAGCCAGAAGTTGCTTGGGTTGGTTTAACTGAGAAAGAAGCGAAAGAGAAAAACATCAGCTACGAAACAGCAACATTCCCATGGGCTGCATCAGGTCGTGCAATCGCATCTGACTGTTCTGAAGGTATGACTAAGCTGATTTTTGACAAGCAATCTAACCGTATTATCGGTGGTGCGGTTGTTGGTGTTAACGGTGGTGAATTACTGGGCGAAATCGGTTTGGCAATCGAAATGGGCTGTGATGCTGAAGATTTAGCATTAACCATCCATGCTCACCCGACACTGTATGAATCAATTGGTATGGCGGCAGAGATCTACGAAGGTAGCATCACTGACTTACCAAACGCGAAAGCGAAAAAGAAAAAATAATTTTCTTTTTTAGCAAAAAATAAGCGAATTGAAGACCAAAGCAGAAATGTTTTGGTCTTTTTTATTTCAATGAAGAAAACGATATCAATTTATATTTTCCTTAATTATCTTATCCTAAACCTGCATTGCTCCAACGCCAATAAACCCCATAAAATCCGTTAAAAAATTTTAAACCAATCGCAATGATTTGCCTTATCAATTAGTCAGATAAGTAAAAATGAGTTATTAAATATAATTTGTGATAAGGGATGAAAAAAGGCACTAATTAGAGTGCTTTCAGCCATGAAATGGATTATAAAAAGTAGGGTCTTAATGGATGTTTATAATGGATTATGATGTTTCAAGCTTAAAAATTGCCCTATAAAGTTTGTTAATGGGTTAAGTTAGCAGAAGAATGTTACTTTCTTGTGAATGAATTAACATTACGTTTAAATTCTGCTATGCTGATTGCCCGAAGCTGGACATAATTTTATCGCCATTGAGATTATGTGAGCAAATTCCTCTGACCTGGCACCGGATGATAATTTTTTTCAGGATGGTGCAGACAGCCGGGTATATAAATAACAAAGAAGCGAGGAGAACGTCGTGCTAGAAGAATACCGTAAGCACGTAGCCGAGCGTGCCGCTCAAGGGATTGTCCCTAAGCCATTAGATGCGTCACAAGTAGCTGCACTAGTCGAGTTACTGAAAAACCCACCCAAAGGTGAAGAAGATTTCTTGTTAGACCTGCTGACCAACCGTGTTCCACCGGGCGTCGATGAAGCAGCGTACGTTAAAGCTGGATTTTTAGCCGCGATCGCAAAAGGCGAAACATCCTCCCCTCTGATCTCCCCTGAAAAAGCTATTGAACTGCTTGGTACCATGCAGGGCGGATACAATATTCACGCACTAATCGAAGCTCTTGATGATGCCAAATTGGCAGCCATCGCAGCGAAAGCACTTTCCCATACTTTACTCATGTTCGATAACTTCTACGATGTCGAAGAAAAAGCGAAAGCGGGAAATGCACATGCTAAGCAAGTGATTGAATCATGGGCGAATGCCGATTGGTTCAACGAACGTCCTGAATTAGCTGAAAAAATGACAGTGACTGTATTTAAAGTGACTGGCGAAACAAACACCGATGATTTATCTCCTGCACCAGATGCATGGTCGCGCCCAGATATCCCTCTGCATGCTTTAGCAATGCTGAAAAACGCGCGTGATGGTATCGTTCCTGATGAAGCAGGTAGCGTAGGTCCAATTAAACAGATCGAAGAACTGAATAAAAAAGGTTTCCCGCTGGCTTATGTGGGTGACGTTGTCGGTACGGGTTCTTCTCGTAAATCAGCAACAAACTCTGTTTTATGGTTTATGGGCGATGATATTCCATTCGTGCCTAACAAACGTGGCGGCGGCGTGGTGCTGGGCGGTAAAATTGCCCCTATCTTCTTTAACACAATGGAAGATGCGGGTGCACTGCCAATTGAAGTGGATGTATCAAAGCTGAATATGGGCGATGTGATTGATATCTATCCATATAAAGGTGAAGTTCGTAATCACGAAACTAACGAATTGTTAGAAACATTCGAATTAAAAACGGATGTGTTAATCGACGAAGTTCGTGCTGGTGGTCGTATTCCTCTGATTATCGGTCGTGGCTTAACCACAAAAGCACGCGAAGCATTAGGTTTAGGTGCAACGGATATGTTCCGTCTTGCAAAACCTGTTGCACAAAGCAATCGTGGTTACTCACTAGCACAAAAAATGGTCGGTCGTGCATGCGGTCGCCAAGGTATTCGCCCAGGCGAATACTGTGAACCTAAAATGACGTCTGTCGGTTCTCAAGATACTACGGGTCCAATGACGCGTGATGAGCTGAAAGACTTAGCGTGTTTAGGATTCTCTGCAGATTTAGTCATGCAGTCATTCTGTCACACGGCAGCTTATCCAAAACCTGTCGATGTTACCACGCACCATACGCTGCCTGATTTTATTATGAATCGTGGTGGGGTTTCTCTACGTCCGGGCGACGGTATCATTCACTCTTGGTTAAACCGTATGCTATTGCCAGATACTGTTGGTACTGGTGGTGACTCACATACCCGTTTCCCAATTGGTATCTCATTCCCAGCAGGTTCTGGTTTAGTGGCTTTTGCCGCAGCAACCGGTGTTATGCCTCTAGATATGCCAGAATCTGTATTAGTTCGCTTCAAAGGACAAATGCAGCCGGGTATCACATTACGTGACCTTGTTCATGCTATTCCACTGTATGCGATTAAAGATGGCTTACTGACTGTTGAGAAAAAAGGTAAGAAAAACATTTTCTCTGGTCGTATTCTGGAAATTGAAGGCCTTCCTGAGCTGAAAGTTGAGCAAGCATTTGAATTAGCGGATGCATCAGCCGAGCGTTCTGCAGCGGGCTGTACTATCAAACTGGACAAAGCGCCAATCATCGAATACCTGCAATCTAACATCGTCCTATTGAAATGGATGATCGCAGAAGGTTACGGCGACCGTCGTACCATTGAGCGTCGTATCAAAGGTATGGAAAACTGGTTAGCGAACCCTGAGTTACTTGAAGGCGATGCCGATGCAGAATATGCCGCAGTGATTGAAATTGATCTTAATGAGATCAAGGAACCAATTCTGTGTGCACCAAATGACCCAGATGATGCGCGCTTACTGTCTGATGTTCAGAATGAAAAAATCGATGAAGTATTCATTGGTTCTTGCATGACTAACATTGGTCATTTCCGTGCGGCAGGTAAGCTGCTGGATTCCCATAAAGGTCAATTACCAACTCGCCTGTGGGTTGCGCCACCAACCAAGATGGATGCAGCGCAATTAACTGAAGAAGGTTATTACAGCGTATTTGGTAAGAGCGGAGCGCGTATCGAAGTCCCAGGTTGTTCACTGTGTATGGGTAACCAAGCACGCGTGGCTGATGGTGCGACAGTCGTTTCTACATCGACTCGTAACTTCCCTAACCGTTTAGGTACAGGGGCGAATGTGTATCTGGCATCCGCAGAGTTAGCCGCAGTTGCTTCTCTGTTAGGTCGCTTACCAACGCCAGCTGAGTACCAACAGTTTATGAATAAAGTCGACGAGACTGCGGAAGATACATACCGCTATCTGAACTTTGACCGACTGGATCAGTACACTGAAAAAGCCGATGGTGTGATTTTCCAAACTGCTGTTTAATCAGCAGTAGATAGAATCATACTGACTTAACCCCAAGAATTGAGAATTCAATTTTTGGGGTTTTTTCTATCTTGCTTTTAGCAAAGAATACGAATATAGCTAGGTGAGCGTTAAAGATATTGTGAAATTTCAATCAAATTCAAATCAGGATCTCTGATATACAAAGAGATAATCTTACCGATAGCACCAGTTCGTTGTACTGGCCCCTCTATAATTTTCACACCTTGCTGCTCAATGTGCTTTTGAACTGCTATTAGTGGCATATCACTGATAAAGCAGAGATCTAACGATCCTGGAACAGGCAAATGTGCCTTAGGTTCAAACTCTTTCCCATATTGGTGAATGTTTATCTTTTGCTGACCAAATTGCAGGGCAAAACGTTGTTCACCGAAGGTGATCACAGACATCTTTAAAATACGTTGGTAAAAATCAAGGCAGGCATCAAGATCTGTGGTGGTTAAGACTAAATGGTCTAATCGATTAATCATTAACGTTCCTATTACCGAGTTGGGGAGTGTGTATCAATCTTAATCGAATAAATATATTTATGCAGCGTAATAGTCACGACCATTAATTTTTTCTGACAGCCCGTAATAGCGCTAAGCAAACCCGCTTGACTCGCGTTATACTTAATTCAAAGACGCAAAGTGTGAGGTATTGCATATGGACTACCAATTCTTAAAGGATATTACAGGAAGTATTACCGCTAAATTTTCAATGGATCATGAAGCTATCGGTTACTGGTTAAATGAGGAAATTAAAAATGATCTCAGTTTACTGGATACCATCGCAGAAAATTATGAACTGATTAAAGGCAGTGAAAAGCAATGGGAGTTTATTGGTCACGAATACACACTTATTCTTGATGATGAGGAAGTGATGATCCGTGCGAACCAATTAGCTTTTGAGACGGATGGGTTAGAAGAAGGCATGAGTTACTATGATAATGAAAGTATTGCCTTTTGCGGTGTAAATGACTTTTTCGACATGTTGGATGACTACCGTGAGTTTGTTATCGAAAATCGATAAATAGCATTTTATTTATCGATTAATTTTATATTTTGATAATTTATAGCTATTATTTTAAGCGTGTTATTCAATTATTTACTAATAGTTTCCAAGGTTATTAATTGAATTGAGCGAGTTTTCCTAGTCTAAATTTGATCGAAAAGGATATACATATGAATACTGATGATGTTACAGGCGCATTGAATGATGCAACAAATTGGTTTGTGGCAAATCAGGATCTGCTAGTCCAGTATGTCGTCAATATCGTTTCCGCACTTGTTATTTTAATTGTGGGTTTGATGATTGCTAAATGGGTTAGCCGTGGTTTGAATCGCGTGATGACAATGAGAGGAATTGACTCCACTGTTAGCGAATTCTTATCTGCTATTGCTCGCTATACCATTGTGGCATTTACCCTAATTGCTGTGCTGGGCAAAATTGGCGTACAAACTGCCTCTGTCATCGCGGTAATGGGTGCCGCCGGTTTAGCGGTTGGTTTAGCATTACAAAATTCATTAGGTAACTTTGCTGCGGGCGTTCTGCTGGTGGTATTCAGACCATTAAAAGCGGGTGAGTTTGTTAAGATTGGTGCGATTGACGGTACAGTACAAAGCGTGCAAATTTTCTCAACTACATTGAGAACGGCAGATGACCGTATTGTGGTGATCCCAAACGGTAAAATTATTGGTGACAGCATCATTAACGTGACTCGTGAGCCGCTTCGTCGCCAAGATATTATGGTCGGTGTTGCTTACAATTCTGATATTGATGTGGTTAAAAAAGTATTGGGTGATATCGTTGCTGCTGACTCGCGCATTCTGCACGATAAAGGCGTGACTATCCGTTTAAATGAAATGGCACCATCTTCATTAAACTATTTAGTGCGTTTCTGGACAACGAATGGCGATACTTGGCCAGTTTATTGGGATTTAATGGAAAACTTTAAGCGTGCTCTTGATAAGCACAATATTGGTATTCCATTCCCGCAAATGGATGTTCATCTTCACCAAGTTAATACCAGCGCAAAAAATATTTCTGCTGAATAAGTATTAACGTATTTATCTTTAAAAATGGCGCGATCTAAAAGTTGCGCCATTTTTATTTGCACTTTGTCCTTAACTTCATCCTGACTTTTCATCATTTCGTTATTGCCAATCCTGATTAGCTCTACTTATGGTCCATTAGAGTTAATCGTTTTCACTAATAATTTTTTCTGGATATCATTCTTTGCAGATAATCTGAATAATTATTAGGAAAAATTGCATGTTTACGATTTATTTTCAGGGGGCTCTGCTTGGGGCTGCAATGATATTGCCCTTGGGGCCACAAAATGCGTTTGTGTTACAACAAGGTAGTCGCAAACAGTTTCATTTAATGAGTGCATTATTATGCGCGCTAAGTGACACGATTTTAATTATTGCTGGTGTATTTGGCGGTAGTGCGCTATTAAGCCAGTCTGAGTTATTGATGGCGTTAATTACATGGGCTGGGGTCGCTTTCCTAGCGTGGTATGGCTATGGTGCGTTTCGTACCGCCATGACCCCAGATGATGAGGTCTTACAGCTAGAAAGTAAAACGATGACACGCTGGAAAGTGATTGTGACTTTATTTGCGGTCACTTGGCTTAACCCTCATGTGTATTTAGATACGTTTGTGGTGTTAGGTAGTGTGGGTGGGCAATTAGAAAGCCAATTACGCCCATGGTTTACAGCAGGGGCCTTAACGGCTTCATTCGTGTGGTTTTTCTTATTAGCCATGTTAGCCGCTTGGTTTTCTCCTATACTGAATAAACCACGCTCTCAGCGTTTTATTAACCTGTTTGTCGGTTGTGTCATGTGGTTTATTGCATTTAAACTCGCGATGCATGGTCTGGGTTATTAATTAGCATTATTCTGAATCGCAGTTTGCGCTGAATATGATAATGTGAACCTTAATCAAAGGAAGTTTGTGATGAACTTCCTTTTTCTTGTAGAGAAAAATACCATTGGGAGGTTCTGTGAAATTGAAATCTATCGTTGTTGCTGCCCTGCTGGCAGGTCTTGCGGTACCAACCATGTCATTGGCAAGCGCCGCACCAGAGGGGCCGCATATTTCGACATCAGCAAGTGGTGCTGTGAAAGTGGCGCCAGATATGGCCACGCTGAGCATTAATGTGCAAGTAACCAATAAAGATGCCGCTGCTGCGAAAACCGCCGTTGATAAGCGTGTTGCTGAATACTATGAATTTCTAAAGAAAAATGGCATTGAAAAGCAAGATATTGAAGCTGCCAATGTGCGTACGCAACCAAATTATGATTATAGTTCGTCTGCGAAAGCATCCTTAAAAGGCTATACCGCGACAAGAACTGTTGAAGTGAAAGTGAGAAAACTGGATCAACTGAATGTTCTACTCGATGGTGCATTAGCGGTAGGATTGAATGAAATTAATTCAGTCCAATTTGGCGTGAATGATCCGCAGAAATATCGTAATGCTGCGCGTGACCAAGCAATGAAGAATGCTCAACAGCAGGCTGAAGCGTTGGCGAAAGGGTTTAATGCCCAGTTAGGACCGATTTACAGCATTAATTACAATGCTCCATCAGATGTGCCATACCCAATGGCGATGCGTAGCCGTGGCGGTTCATTGAAAGCCGCTGCTCAAGATCTCAATGTTGATGAGACCTATGAGCAACAAAGTATTGATTTTAATGACCAAGTCGATGTGGTTTTTGAAATTAAGCGTTAATTTCAGCCGCAATTTCATCATCTTGTTTTAGCATCTGGCGTCCTGTTTTTAGCAGGGCGTCAGTCACTTTCTTCATTGTGCGGCTTTCTGGCGCAAAACGATGCCAATAAAGCATACGGCGCTGGCACAACCCCGGTGTTAAATCGATTAGTTCACCATTTTCTAATTCGCTGGCAATCTGCAAGTGTGGGATCATACAGCATGTTGAGCCCTGTTTTGCTAGCTGCACAAACGCTTCCGATGAGTTAACGATATGGCAAGGGACACTACCTGGCGATAGACCAAAGTTTTGTTGTACAAAGGCTTGGTGCATATCATCTAAGTGGTCAAAAGCCACGGCAGGCGCTTTTAGTAGCGATGCGCGAGTTACACCTTCAGGGAAATATTTAGCCGCAAAGCCAGGAGATGCCACGAAAATATAGTCCAGAGCACCCAGTTTATCGACTAAACAGCCCGGTAGCGCTTGTGGCTGAATACTGATAGCACCGACTACTTCACCGCGTCTTAAACGTTCCTGGGTACGAGTTTCATCTTCCACTTGAATATTCAAGCGAATAGGGGTGTTGCCCAGAACTGGATTCAATGCAGGTAAGAACCAGGTTGCCAAGCTATCGGCGTTGACCGCTAAGGAGAGCAATAATGGGGTAGAGCCGCTGTTTTCATCTCCAAGCCACTGTTCTTCGAGTAATTCTACTTGATGAAGCAGCGCTAGCAGTTTTTGACCTTGTTCAGTCGGATGTGGCGGAACGGTGCGCACGAGTAAAGGCTGACCAAAAAGGTTTTCTAACTGTTTGATTCGTTGAGAAACCGCAGATTGGGTGATACACAATTTTTGTGCTGCTCGTTCAAATCCGCGTTCACGAATGACGGCATCCAGTGCTTGCAAGGCGCGATAATCAGGGCGCTTCATCAAAAACTCTCCTTCTTGTTATTCTGCCAATCACTATGCCATATTTTTAGGGATAACACTTGCAAATATTCCTAAAGGGTATTTTTCATAAGAAGTAGTGCACAATCCCTAATAACAATACTGCAACTTGCTGGGTGTCCGGTATATACTATTGAGCATCTACTTAATGACTCATTATTTCAGTATAAGGCTCTCGCATGACTCAGGATGAATTAAAAAAAGCAGTAGGTTGGGCAGCATTAGAATATGTTAGACCAGGCACCATTGTTGGTGTTGGTACGGGGTCTACTGCCTCTCATTTTATTGATGCATTAGCAACAATGAAGGGGCAAATCGAAGGCGCAGTCTCTAGCTCTGAAGCATCAACGCAAAAATTAAAATCCTTGGGTATTCCCGTTTTTGACTGTAATAGCGTGGATTCATTAGATGTTTATGTTGATGGTGCTGACGAAGTTGACGGTAATATGAACATGATCAAAGGCGGTGGTGCAGCGTTAACCCGTGAAAAAATCGTGTCTGCCATTGCTAAAACATTCGTGTGTATCGTAGACCAATCTAAGCTGGTGGGCGTACTGGGCAAATTCCCTCTACCAGTGGAAGTGATCCCAATGGCGCGTAGCTATGTGGCTCGTGAGCTAGTCAAACTGGGTGGTCAGCCGGTTTACCGTGAAAACGTGGTGACGGATAACGGCAACGTTATTTTAGATGTTCACAATTTAGAAATTCTCGACCCAGTCGCATTAGAAAATAAAATCAATGGCATTGCTGGTGTCGTAACAGTCGGGTTATTTGCTAACCGTGGTGCGGATGTTGTGCTGATGGGAACGGCTGATGGCGTAAAAACCATTAAGTTGTAATTAATCAGAATGTAATGATAAGCCAGTGGCTTTTTGAGTTCACTGGCTTATTTTGTTTTTGATTAGCGTGTTTTTAACTAAATAGTTTGATGGTTAATGACTTTTGTAAATATCATCAACATGAAAATTATTTAAATTTTTTTTACCTTCCGTTATTTTGGTGATATATCTCACACAAATGCCCATTGGGTGGGCAAAATGCTTATTTTGTGTTACCGCTCTAGATTTTCCACCACATAACTTCTTTTTCATCACACTTTTTAGCAGAGTCTAAGCAATCGTTTGTATTGCTACTGCGCTGAATTTTGCTATGTTGGTATTCTCGTTTTATTTCAAGGTGCATGTGAGGGGGCTGGAGTGCCTTAATTTCATGGCGTGCATCTCGAATTATTTTGAGTTCATACGAAATTCATCGGTCAAAAATTAAGTACGATAGGGTAGGGTAAATGGTCAAGGTATCTTTGCAGAAAGACAAAATTAAATTTTTACTGCTTGAAGGTGTTCACCAAAGTGCTGTGGATAACCTCAAAGCAGCGGGTTACACCAATATCGAATATCACAAAAGTGCGCTGTCGGACGAAGAATTAAAAGAAGCGATTAAAGATGCACGTTTTGTGGGGATCCGCTCCCGTACTCATTTGACGGAAGAGATCTTTGCCGCAGCAGAAAAATTGGTGGCTGTGGGATGTTTCTGTATTGGAACCAACCAAGTTGATCTCGATGCTGCAGCGAAGCGCGGTATTCCTGTCTTTAATGCACCATTCTCCAACACCCGTTCCGTGGCGGAAATGGTATTAGGTCAGTTATTACTTCTGTTACGTCGTATTCCTGAAGCGAATATGCAAGCACACCGCGGGATCTGGGAAAAACAAGCGAAAGGCTGCTTTGAAGCTCGTGGCAAACGCTTAGGTATTGTCGGTTATGGTCATATCGGTACACAGTTAGGGATCTTAGCTGAAGGTATCGGTATGGATGTTTACTTCTATGATATCGAAAACAAATTGCCATTAGGTAACGCAACTCAAGTTCGTTCATTACCAGAATTATTAAAAATGAGCGATGTGGTGAGCTTACATGTGCCTGAAACGGCCAGCACGAAAAACATGTTTGGCGAAGTGCAGTTTGAGCAAATGAAGCAAGGTGCGATTTTCATCAACGCATCACGCGGTACTGTTGTTGATATTCCTGCATTAAGTTCAGCGTTAGAAAGCAAGAAATTATCAGGTGCAGCGGTTGACGTTTTCCCAACGGAACCAGCAGCAAACAACGATCCTAATGACCCATTCATTTCTGAGTTGATTAAATTCGATAACGTTATTCTGACTCCACATATCGGTGGTTCAACGGAAGAAGCGCAAGAAAATATTGGCTTAGAAGTGGCAAGTAAACTGGCAAAATACTCAGATAACGGTTCAACATTATCTGCGGTTAACTTCCCTGAAGTTTCGCTGCCAGTGCATATGGATGATACTAACCGTTTACTGCACATTCATGAAAACCGCCCTGGTATCATGAACAGTATCAACCAAGTGTTTACTGAAAATAACATTAACGTGGTTGGGCAATACTTGCGAACCTCGGGGAATGTGGGCTATGTGGTTATTGATGTGTTGACGCAGTCACCAAGCCAAGCGGATGAAGTATTACTGAAATTAAAATCTCTACCAGGCACCATCCGTGCTCGTCTGCTGTTCTAATCAGTCGATGCATTAAAAACATTTCATTAAAAGCACAGTGGCGTTGGTATCTACCAGCGCCATATTTTTTTCGGAGTAATAATTTCTGGTAATGGAATATCCCAGTGCGCGACAGGTAAATCTTCAACTAACTGACAATCATGGGCGAGTCCAATAGGATAAAAGCCAGTTTGTTGCCAATTTGCCAATGTTCTATCATAAAATCCGCCTCCCATTCCTAACCGTTGCCCTTGGCTATCAAAAGCTACCAGCGGGATCATCATAATATCCAGTCGCTCGATAGGTAATACATCTAATACATTCAATTGTGGCTCTTCAATATTAAATTTATTTTTTACTAAGGTAGTCTTCGGCGTGTAGTGCAAAAATAATAGGTGGTGAGGATCAAAAGGGTGAATAACGGGAAGATAAACTTGTTTACCGTGATCCCAAAGGGCTTGGATTAATGGACGTGTATTAATTTCACCATCGAACGAAAGAAATAGGGCGATAGTTTTAGCCTGTGCGACTTTTGGGTGATTAAGTGTGTGGGCGATAATGCGTTGTGCCGCATCATCTTGAACTTCAGGCGTCAGTTCCCGTCTGGTAGCTCGAATAGATTTACGGATTTGCTGACGTAGTGAAGATAGCGTATCTGACATAACCATTTCCATAAATCATATTCCTAATATCAAGTTGATAACTCGTGGAAAAATTTACAAAATAGTATATCGCAAGGAATACGTAATTTTTAGTGTGGGTTTGAGATTTTGTGCAAAGAATACAGTGCAGACTAAATAGAAGGGAGGTCTCCAAGATGCCGTTGTAGGCTGTAACCCTTGAACCCTTGGTTCAAGGTGAACGCAGTTTAGCAACCTTTAGGCTTCCTGAGCGAATCAGGCATGCTCACCAGCGCAATAACCACATTCTGTTTGGTATGAAATATCGGCTCAGGGGACTTACCCACTGACGCGCATCTCAGAGAAATTTGTTTTGAGAACTTTCGTTACTCAGTGACTTCATTGTACGAAATTAGAGTGTAAATGCAACCTAATTTTTCGTTTTATTATTTTACTAGTGATTGATTAATAAGCATATTTACTCTAGGGGCAATACCTGCCTCTCAGTGATTTTCACCTGATCGTGCAACGCTTGTTCAATCGTCTGCTGCAATACTTTTATTTTCTCTTCCATATTATAAGCATAATCGCGCGTTTTTGTCTTTTCTTGTGCTAATTCGTGACAGACGTTCAATGCGACAATGAAAATAAGTTGTTCAGTGTTAGTGACACCGCTTCGGTCTTTTAACGTTTTTAAGCGTTCTTCTAATTCTTTTGCTGACTCTAAGAGCGCTTCTTTTTGTTCTATTGGGCAATTAACGCGCATAGAGCGCCCAAAAATCTGAATATCAACGGGTTGTGCGGACATGATACCTCCATACTAAAATCTTTTTCGCCAATAAAAGTAGGACATTTGGCGTAAATGTTGTTAATTTTTGCATAGCTTATGCTTAGATAGGCATTGGCGATATATTACTAGTTTAGAATAAAAATAAGCTAATAATAACTCAGACAAAAAAAGCAGACTGGTCTAGCGGCTATCCTTGGTGGTAGCATATCACGAATCCCAAGCTAACATGACGAATTCAGATGTCTATACAAAAATCTTTACCTAACTATGAATCGTTGGACAACTTACTCCAACAGCACTCAATCGCACTCACTGCCGCCGAGATCCATGGTTTAATAACCGGACTGATTTGTGGAGGAAGCCGTGACCTCGGTTGGCAAACCCTTGTTCATGATCTAGCAAATGACGGACTTGCGTTTCCGCAAACCGTTTCACAACCGCTGCGTGAACTGTATGACCTCACATTTGAAGCATTAGATGACACCGAATTTGCATTCAATATGCTATTTCCGGATGAAGACGCTTCTGTGTTTGACCATGCGGACGCACTAGCTGGCTGGGTTAACCACTTCTTACTTGGCATTGGTGTTGCTCAACCTAAACTGACTGATAAAAAAGAGATTAGTGAAGTAATTACTGATCTACGTAACATCGGTATGCTTGGTTATGATGAAGAAGAAGACCAAGAAGAGTTAGAGCAAGCATTAGAAGAAGTTGTTGAATATGTGAGAGTTGCCGTTCAACTGTGTTATATCGCATTGGCTGAGCCGAAAAAAGGCCCAACCGCTGTTGAGAATATCAAGCCCGTTCTTCACTAATCTATAATATTAGGTAGCGACCCACTAACTGTAGGCTTTCTGCATTGTCAGTCACCTACGGTTAAGGAACGGATTTACCTAATTTGAACTGATTGCCGTTTGATTTTTAGCTAATTATCAAACAAGCAACCAATCTAAAACCCAAATAATAAGGCAATAACGGTATGAATAAGCAGGAATTTATTTCTCGTCGTAATGCATTATTGGCTCAAATGGCGCCAGCAAGTGCTGCTATTATTTTTTCAGCACCTGAAGCACAACGTAATGCGGATTGCGAATATCCGTATCGCCAGCACAGTGATTTTCTATATCTGACTGGATTTAGTGAGCCAGAAGCGGTTTTAGTTTTAATAAAAAGTGACGAGAAACATAGCCACACCGTGCTATTCAACCGTGTTCGCGATCTTACCGCAGAAATTTGGTTTGGGCGTCGCTTAGGACAAGATGCTGCACCAGAAAAATTAGGTATTGATAAAGCGCTGCCATTCGATGAAATCGTTGACCAGCTTTATCAATTACTCAATGGTCTCGATGTGGTTTATCACGCTCAAGGTGAATTTGATTACGCGGATAAACTGGTTTTCGGTGCATTGGATGTTCTGCGTCGAGGAAGCCGTCGCAACTTAAAAGCCCCTCGCACGCTCATTGACTGGCGTCCAATGGTGCACGAAATGCGCCTATTTAAGTCGGATGCAGAAATGGCCGTCATGCGCAAAGCGGGTGAAATTTCGGCATTAGCCCATATTCGTGCAATGGAAACTTGCCGCCCGAATATGTATGAATACCAACTCTGTGGTGAGATTGAGTATGAATTTACTCGCCATGGTGCGCGTTTCCCATCTTATAACACCATCGTCGGTAGTGGCGAAAACGCCTGCATTTTGCACTACACAGAAAATGAATGTGCGATGAAAGATGGGGACTTAGTCCTAATTGATGCCGGTGCAGAGTTAGAAGGTTACGCAGGGGATATCACCCGAACTTTCCCTGTGAACGGAAAATTCACCAAAGAACAGCGTGAAATATACGATATCGTGCTTCAATCTATTAACACCGCATTAGAACTTTACCGCCCAGGCACCAGTATCCACGAAGTGACTCGTCAAATTGTTCGCATTAAAACAGAAGGCTTAGTGAAATTAGGCATTTTGCAGGGTGACGTCGAACAATTGATCGAAAACAAAGCGTATCATCCATTTTTTATGCATGGTTTAAGCCATTGGCTGGGCTTAGATGTTCATGATGTCGGTTTTTACGGTGTAGAAAGAGACCGCATTTTAGAGCCGGGCATGGTGCTAACCATTGAACCAGGATTATATATTGCGCCAGATGCTGACGTACCGCCTCAATACCGTGGTATCGGCGTACGTATCGAAGACGACATTCTTATCACTGAAGATGGGAATGAAAACTTAACGGCGATGGTCGTTAAAGATCCTGATGAAATTGAAGCGTTAATGGCGGCGGCTAAAAAACGCTTAGGTTAAGCAGTAAAAAGTAATAATAGAAGGTAATTAACAACCTATGAATGTGATTATTGTTGGGGGAGGAATGGCTGGCGCGACATTGGCACTGGCAATTTCATCACTCAGTCGAGGACGTGTTTCGGTATCACTAATCGAAGCATCTCAACCGGATAACCAGCATCCGGGCTTTGATGCACGAGCGATTGCGTTAGCGCACGGCACTTGCCAGTACCTATCGTCGATTGGTGTTTGGTCTGCATTTGCTGATTGCGTTACCCCCATTAATCACGTTCATGTGTCCGATAGAGGGCATGCAGGGTTTGTTAATATTCATGCTGAAGATCACCAAATCGCTGAATTGGGTAATGTGATCGAATTGCATGAAGCAGGTGCTCGTTTATTTTCACTGTTACGTAAAGCACCCGGCGTTACACTTTATTGTCCTGCTAAAGTGGAGCATGTTGAGCGTACAGTGGACAACGTGACTGTCACGTTAGACAGCGGTGAGCAAATCACGGGCAGTTTATTAGTGGCGGCGGATGGTAGCCGTTCTGCGATTGGTCAAGCTTGCAATATGCAATGGCAGCAAGATGATTATGGACAAGTGGCAATTATTGCTAATGTGAAAACATCGATTGACCCCGCAGGGCGTGCCTTCGAACGCTTTACTGAATTTGGTCCTTTGGCATTATTACCTATGTCCGAAGGGCGTAGCTCGTTAGTTTGGTGTCATCGCCAAGAACATGCTGACGATATTAATGCGTGGGATGATGAAACCTTTATTCGCAAATTACAGCAAGCATTTGGCTGGCGTTTAGGGGAAATAACCCAAGCTGGTAAACGTAATTGTTACCCATTAGTGTTAAGAAAAGCGGTGAATCCTGTCAGTCACCGTGTTGCGTTGGTGGGAAATGCAGCGCAAACATTACACCCAATTGCAGGGCAAGGTTTCAACCTTGGGATCCGTGATGTCATGCAATTAGCTGAGTTAGTCGTCAATGCTCATGATAATCAGCAAGATATTGGCAGTTATTCATTGCTAAGTCAGTACCAACAAACCCGATTAGCCGATCGAGAAAAAACAGTCACCATGACCGATGGTCTGGTGCGCTTATTTGCTAATCGTTGCTTCCCATTAATTGTGGGGCGTAATTTAGGTCTGATGGCGATGGAGATGTTGCCGCCTGTTCGTGATGTTTTAGCCCGCCAAACCCTTGGCTGGGTCGCACATAAATAACCACAAAACTAAGAGGAATAAAAATATGCAATCGTTTGATGTGGTTATCGCCGGTGGTGGTATGGTTGGACTCGCACTGGCATGTGGACTCGAAGGCAGTGGTTTACGTGTGGCGGTCGTTGAAAACCATCCACCTAAAACGCCATTCTCTGCTAACGATCCCCATGCGCTACGCGTGTCGGCAATCAATGCCGCCAGTGAAAAATTATTGACTCATTTAGATGTATGGTCAGCAATCAAAGGGATGCGTGCTGCCGCCTATAGCGGGATGGAAGTGTGGGATAACCACAGTTTCGGTCGTATTGCTTTTTCTGCTAAAGACCAAAATCTCTCGCATTTAGGTCATATCGTTGAAAACAATGTGGTGCGCGATGCCTTATGGCAAAAAGCCAGCCAATTGCGTGATGTAACTTTACTGGCCCCTGCAACCATCAAGAAGGTGGTATGGGGAGAAAATGACGTTTTCATCACGTTAGATGATGAAAATATGCTGACGGCTCGCTTGATAGTCGGGGCTGACGGCGCAAATTCATGGCTGCGTAGTCATGCAGATATTCCGCTCACTTTCTGGGATTATGAACATACCGCACTGGTAGCAACTATTCGAACCGAACGTTCCCATGAAGGTATTGCTCGCCAAGCTTTTAATGGGGAAGGCATCCTCGCGTTCTTACCGCTAAGCGACCCGCACTTATGTTCGATTGTTTGGTCTCAGCCAAACTTAGCCGCTGCGCGTCGTCAAGATTTAGATAAGTTAGAATTTGAGAAAGAATTGACCGTCGCATTTGATGTTAATTTAGGTTTTTGCCAATTAGAAAGCGACCGTTTAACTATCCCATTAACCGGACGTTATGCGCGTCAGTTTGCGGCGCAGCGTTTAGCGCTACTCGGGGATGCGGCTCACACCATTCATCCTTTGGCGGGCCAAGGGGTGAATCTTGGTTTTATGGACGTCGCTATGCTGATTGGTGAAATCAGAAGGCTACATCGTGAAGGCAAAGATTTTGGTCAATATTTCTATTTGCGTGATTATGAACGTAGCCGCAAGCACAGCGCAGCGGTGATGTTAGCGGGAATGCAAGGTTTCCGTGAACTGTTTGATGGCAACAACCCTGCGAAGAAATTGCTGCGAGATATTGGTCTTGTTTTAGCTGACAGTTTACCGGGTGTTAAGCCTCAACTACTAAACCACGCGATGGGCTTATCGGATATGCCAAAATGGCTAAAGCAACTACCGACTAATAACGCTTAATTCCGTCTGAATTTTCTCTTCCAAATAACCTGAGTGTTTAATTTTAAATACTCAGGTTTTTTATTTCTCTTTCCATTTTGTTCGCAACCAGTCTTGCCTAGCAATAGCTGAGAAAAACTAATTTACCCATGATTTCGGATTAGTTTTTCTAATTTATGTGTTTTTCTGAATTTGTCCACATTTTTGGGTTAAGTCTCAATTACGATGATATTTTGCGCACTAATAAGCCAAATATGAAGGGATTGAGTGATCGTTCTCAATTATTTAACAAAAACCACTGGTAATGTGAGGGCGCAATCAGTAATACAGAGAGTACATCACCCTATTTTTATTTATAGCATCCAATTTTGAATGTTAGCGGTTTTGAATCAAATCCGATGATTTGCGTTTTGATGAAACGGGGTTCACAGAAAAAAATTTATGCCGTTCATTACGCAATCACCCCATCAGACACAGTAATGTAAAGAGGGTATTCATGGTAAAGCAAACGACTCTATATGATGAGCATATAGCCTGCGGCGCAAAAATGGTGGATTTTCATGGCTGGATGATGCCACTGCACTATGGTTCACAAATCAACGAACATAATATTGTTCGAACCGATGCAGGAATGTTTGATGTTTCCCACATGACGATTGTTGACCTACATGGCGAAGGTTGCCGCGATTTTCTTCGTTATCTTCTCGCCAATGATATTGCTAAGCTCACCATCAAAGGTCGCGCACTGTATACAGGTATGCTGAATGCATCAGGTGGTGTGATTGATGACCTGATTGTTTATTACCTTGAAGATGATTTCTACCGCCTTGTGGTTAACTCTGCGACGCGAGACAAAGACATAGCATGGATTGAGCAGCACGCGAAAGATTATGCGGTCGCGATTACTGTACGTGATGATTTGGCATTAGTTGCCGTTCAAGGTCCGAAATCTCAAGAAAAAGTTCACACGTTGCTGACTGAAGAACAACGTGCTGCCATCAAAGATATGAAGCCTTTTTATGGTGTTCAAACTGGCGATCTGTTTATTGCGACCACGGGCTACACCGGTGAAAAAGGGTATGAAATTGCGATGCCGAAACAGCATATCGTGGATTTCTGGCATAAGTTACTGAAGGCAGGCGTTCATCCAGCAGGTTTAGGCGCTCGTGATACTCTGCGTCTTGAAGCGGGTATGAATCTCTATGGGCAAGATATGGATGAGTCTATTTCTCCATTAGCGGCCAATATGGGGTGGACAATTGCTTGGGAGCCGCAAGACAGAAACTTTATTGGCCGTGAAGCGTTGGAAAAACAGCGAGCGAAAGGTACCGATAAGCTGGTGGGTATTGTGATGCGCGAAAAAGGCATTTTACGTGCTGAACAGGTTGTGCGCTTTACGGATGAATCAGGTAAATTGCATGAGGGAGTGATCACTAGTGGTTCATTCTCTCCAACGTTAGGTTTCAGTATCGCGCTAGCGCGTGTACCGGGTGACATTAAAAATCACGCCATCGTTGAAATTCGTCAGCGGGAAATGCCGGTTGAAGTGGTAAAACCAGGATTTGTCCGTGAAGGTAAGGCATTAGTGTAATTAGATATTTTCTAATACAAATTGATTTTAAAACGTTTTCTCAAAAACTTTTTCTCAAGAACATATGGTCAGAATCAAAAGAGAGGCTAGAAATGAGCAATGCACCTAAAGAATTAAGATATACCCGCGAACACGAATGGCTGCGTGATGAAGGAAACGGTGAGTTCACTGTGGGTATTACTGAACATGCGCAAGAAACTTTAGGCGACATGGTGTTTGTTGATTTACCCGATGTGGGTGATGTAGTGAGCGCAGGGGACGACTGTGCTGTCGTTGAATCTGTGAAAGCAGCATCCGATATTTATGCACCGATTAGTGGTGAAATTATTGCAGTTAACAGTGCACTCAGCGACTCTCCAGAGCTGGTGAACGAATCGCCATATCAAGAAGGCTGGATTTTCCGTATTAAGATGAGCGATGACTCTCAGTTAGCTGACCTTATCGATGCTCAAGGTTATCTGAGCATGATCGCTGCGGAAGAGTAATCCACAGCATCATGTTTCGCACTGTAGTGTGATCGCTTGCTACAGTGCGAAATATCAAGAACATAATGAATATTTTTAACCAAGGTTAGTTTGAACTAGTCTACTTATCTCGCAGTTTATCAATAGGTTTTATCATCGCTAGAGTCTTATAACCTACGCTACGCATAGCAAAAAGGATGGGAACACAGATATGTCGATGTCACTGAGTCAACTAGAAAACCGTTCAGAATTTATCTCGCGCCATATAGGGTCATCAGAACAACAAATAAAAACCATGTTAGGTACTGTTGGCGCGACCTCCCTTGATAATTTAATGGACAAAATTGTCCCGAAAGCCATTTTACTGCCTGAGCCACCAAGAGTCGGCGGTGGTGCAACCGAGCAAGAAGCGCTCGCAGAATTAAAAGGGATTGCTTCCCTAAATAAACGTTATAAAAGTTATATCGGCATGGGCTATGCCCCAGTGATCCTTCCTCCTGTTATCTTACGTAATTTGCTCGAAAACCCAGGCTGGTATACGGCTTATACCCCTTATCAGCCCGAAGTTTCCCAAGGTCGTCTTGAGTCACTGCTGAATTTCCAGCAATTAACGATTGATTTAACGGGCTTAGATTTAGCATCAGCTTCTTTGCTGGATGAAGCGACAGCGGCAGCAGAAGCCATGGCGATGGCAAAACGCATCAGTAAATTGAAAAATGCAGAACGCTTTTTCGTTGCGGATGACGTCCATCCTCAAACCCTTGATGTTGTGCGGACTCGTGCAGGCACATTTGGCTTTGAAGTGATTGTCGACAGTGCGGAAAAAGTGCTGGAACACGAAGGTGTGTTTGGTGCATTACTGCAACAAGTTGGCACCACAGGGAATATTCATGATTACAGCGAGTTATTTACCAAACTAAAAGCGAAGAATATTGTCAGCTGTGTGGCTGCCGATATGATGGCATTAGTGTTATTGACAGCACCTGCAAAACAAGGGGCTGACATTGTTTTCGGCTCAGCGCAGCGTTTTGGTGTACCAATGGGTTATGGTGGCCCTCATGCTGCATTCTTTGCGTGTAAAGATGAATTCAAACGTGCGATGCCGGGACGCATTATCGGGGTCTCTCGTGATGCTGCAGGTCATACTGCGCTACGTATGGCGATGCAAACTCGTGAACAGCATATCCGCCGTGAAAAGGCGAACTCCAACATTTGTACTTCCCAAGTTTTACTGGCCAATATTGCCGCGATGTATGCGGTGTATCATGGACCTGAAGGCTTGAAAATGATTGCTCAGCGCATTCATCGCTTTAGCTCAATTTTTGCGAAAGCGCTTACAGAGTCAGGCATCGCTCTGCGCCATAAAACGTGGTTCGATACTCTGGCTATCGAAGTAGCAGACAAAGCGGCGGTCTTAGCGCGCGCTGAAAAAGCAAAAATAAACTTACGGACAGATATTCACGGTGCAGTGGGTGTTACGTTCAGTGAAATTACCACTCGCCAAGATCTCAACGAACTGTTCTTTGTGATCACGGGTACTGACCAAAAACTGGATTTCGAAAAATTAGATAAGCAAGTTTCGGAAAGTGAAAGTGCAATTCCAGCAGCCATGTTGCGTGATGACGTGATTTTATCCCATCCAAATTTCCATCGTTATCATAGCGAAACGGAAATGATGCGCTACATGCACAGCTTAGAGCGTAAGGATTTAGCGTTGAACCAAGCGATGATCCCATTAGGTTCTTGCACTATGAAACTTAACGCTGCTGCGGAAATGCTGCCAATTACGTGGCCTGAATTTGGTGAGTTACACCCGTTCTGTCCACCGGAGCAGGCGCAAGGTTATCATCAAATGATTGAGCAGCTTTCCCACTGGCTAGTGCAATTGACGGGATATGATGCTGTCTGTATGCAGCCTAACTCAGGGGCTCAAGGGGAATATGCGGGTCTGTTAGCAATCCGTCGTTACCATGAAAGCCGCAATGAAGGCGCACGTAATATTTGTTTGATCCCAGCCTCTGCTCACGGAACTAACCCAGCCTCTGCTCACATGGCGGGTATGGAAGTGGTGGTGGTACGCTGTGATGATGAAGGTAACATTGACCTTGCTGACCTGCGAGAAAAAGCGCAGGAGCACAGTGCAGCGCTCTCATGCGTGATGGTGACTTACCCGTCAACTCACGGTGTGTATGAAGAGAGCATTCGCGAAGTGTGTGAAATTATCCACCAATATGGCGGGCAAGTTTACTTAGATGGCGCGAATATGAACGCACAAGTGGGGCTGACAACACCGGGCTTTATCGGCGCGGATGTGTCTCACTTGAACTTACATAAAACCTTCTGTATTCCTCATGGCGGTGGCGGCCCAGGTATGGGACCTATCGGTGTGAAGAAACATTTAGCACCGTTTGTACCAGGGCACTCTGTCGTCACTCAAGAAATGCTAACCGAACAAGGTGCGGTTTCTGCTGCGCCATTTGGTAGCGCTTCTATTCTGCCAATTAGCTGGATGTATATCCGAATGATGGGCTCTCATGGGCTGAGAAAAGCCAGCCAAGTGGCAATCTTGAACGCTAACTATATTGCGAAGCGTTTAGCGAGTCGCTATGAGATCCTCTATACCGGACAAGAGGGTTATGTGGCTCATGAATGTATCGTGGATCTACGTCCAATCAAGAAAGATACAGGCATCAGTGAGCTGGATATTGCTAAGCGCTTGATTGACTATGGTTTCCATGCGCCAACCATGTCATTCCCAGTTGCAGGTACGTTGATGATCGAACCTACTGAGTCAGAAAGTATTGTGGAAATCGATCGCTTTATCGATGCAATGCTGTCTATCCGCGATGAGATTGATCAAGTGGTTCAAGGTAAATGGACGCTGGAAGATAACCCGTTAGTCAATGCGCCACACGTTCAAACTGAGTTGGCAGAAGAGTGGGGTCATAGCTATAGCCGTGAATTGGCTGTATTCCCATCTCACGCAACACGAGTGAACAAGTACTGGCCAGCGGTAAAACGCCTTGATGATGTTTATGGCGACCGCCATTTACATTGCTCTTGTGTGCCTATTGATGAGTATATGTAATTAATTTTTTAGCTTTTTAATATGAAAACGCCAGATATTTATCTGGCGTTTTTTGTTTTATTTTTTTAATTACAGCAGCCAGCCTTTTTGGTGGGCTTGCTCTAATTGCTGTTTAAGCTGCAACCAAAATTCAGGGAGGATCTCCTGAATATAGTCACATTTACTAACGACCTGCTCATGACGAATATGGTTTTCAACCCAGCTTTGACCCTGATTATGCAAGTTCAATAACATCGGCATGGCTCTATCAATGGCATTGGCATATTTCGATTCCAATGTCTCGACGGCATCATACTCATTCCATAATGCTAAGAATTCAGCATTTTGCGGGCTTGGCAGTAGATTAAACAGGCGGTTAGCTGCTTTGACTTCGTCATCATGAATGGCTTCACGAGCGGCATTATCAAACACCAAAACGTCACCTGCATCAATTTCGACGATATCATGAACGAGCGCAAGTTTAATGGCGCGTTCAAGATTAACGCCCGGCACATAAGGGGCAAAAGCCATAGCAGCAACAGCAAACTGCCAGCTATGTTCGGCTGTGTTTTCGTGTCTTTCGCGGTTTAATAATTTATTCTTGCGATAAACGCTTTTCAGTTTATCGAGCTCCATCAAAAATTGTACGACTTCAGTAAAAGCCCCAAAATTCAAAACGTCGAGTGGCTTATTACTTATTGCAGATGACATAAAAACCCCAATTATTTATCTTCTTCTAATGAATAAGGCAGTGGTGCAATGGTCAGGCGACTTTGCTCGTCACCCATAACGCGAAACACGCTATCAGCTTCCATATCGTTGTTCATGATGATTTGGATGCTAAGTTCTCCATTCCCTAAACGCACGGCGGCGAGTACTGTTCCGGTACGGCGCCAGTTTTCACCGAGTTGCCACTCAACACCATCACCAATAGTTGGAAGTGAGGAGCCAGTGCCCGTTAGCCAGTACATCGCGCGTTTATTGGCACCACGGAACTTGGCGCGTGCAACCATTTCTTGGCCGGTATAGCAGCCTTTTTTAAAGCTAATTCCGTGAGGGATGGCTTGTAAGTTTGCAGCTTGAGGCAGATGTTGGGCACTATTTTCTTGGTCGATAACGGCAAAGCCCGCCGCAATTTCTAATGCTAACCATTGTTGGTCAGAAACCAATGTCGCATTTAAGGTCTCGGTGATGTTTTGAGCAGTCGTTTCGTCTGTAATAATTAAAAATCGCTCTGCGGGAAGGTCAAAATGTAGAAGGGTACTGTTGCCTTCTGCGATGACTTGGTTTTGGGTATCGGGTAGTGTGGCGAACACAGATGAAAGCGCTTCTCGTGCGCCTTGGCCTGCCACACCCAGTAATTTCAGTTCTGGTTTCTTTTCAAAAGTGACTTTAGAGAAAACAGCGTATTTTTTTAACTCTGCGAGTTGGGCATCAGCAACACTGCGTCTTTCAATATAAGAATAACCGGCTAAGTGATGGAATAAACGTAGGTCACTCCACATTTTTCCTTTTGGATCGCAATGAGCGGTTAGTGTATGTGCATGCTCAAGTGTGCTGATATCGGCGGTGACTTGTCCTTGCAGATATTTTTCTGCATCAGCGCCGTGTAGGTGGATAAGTTCCCAGTTTTCCAGTGAAATCAAAACAAGGGGTAAAGACTGAGAATCGAGGGGAAACTGTTGTGCGTTGTCTACATGGGAAGTCATGATTTCACCTGTTGTTCTTTATTTGATAATGGTGCTTAATGGTAAAATAGCTAGGTCACATTGCAAGCCTCAAACCGAACTAAAGTGCCATTAACCTATTATTCAGCATAAGAGGGTAAATAGTTTGTAGAAAAACGGTATTTTACAACCTAAAATGTGAACTATGTAGAGTGTGACATGTTTTATTGACAGATTATCTGATAGAGTATTTAAAATAATCAATCTTATCAGTCAACTGCAACAAAAGGTCGTAGTGAAATGGATAATGGAATGCCTAGCGGGCAAAGTCAAATCGATATCAATAACAAGGCGCGAATTCATTGGGCGTGCAGGAGAGGCATGCGTGAGCTTGATATTTCTATCATGCCATTTTTTGAATATGAATATGACGAGCTAACAGACCACGATAAGCGTGTTTTTGTGCGCCTGCTCGAATGTCCAGACCCAGATTTGTTCAATTGGTTGATGAATCACGGGCGTCCGGAGGACGAAGAACTGTTCTCTATGATTAAACTCATTCAAGAAAGAAATAAAAATCGTGGTCCTGTGGAAATCTAATCTTTCCATTTCATGGAAAACTCAGCTTTTTTCCACCTGTCTTCATGGGGTAACGGGCATTATTTTGCTTGTTGCACCATGGGCTCCAGGTAATTCAATGATTTGGCTGCCATTATTAGTGGTGTTGGTAGCTAGTTGGGCAAAAAGCCAAAAAAATATCGCTAAAGTCAAAGGTGTGGCTGTATTGGTGAATGGCAACAAGCTTCAATGGAAAAAGAATGAGTGGGAAATTATCAAAGCGCCATGGTGTAGCCGTTTTGGTATTTTATTAACGCTTAATGCGTTGCAAGGTAAGCCTCAGAAGCTTCGCTTGTGGATTGCAAAGGATTCTGTTTCCGAAGAGAATTGGCGCAATCTCAATCAATTACTACTGCAATACCCTGATATTTGATATTGCAGTTAGTTGTCTTTGGCGCTTAAAGAGCAGCTTCAATTTCTTGTAGGATCTGCTCACACCATTGTGCGACTCGCTCATCGGTTTGTTCAAACTGGTTCACATCATCTAATGCAAGACCCACAAACATCTCACCATCTTCCGTGAGCGGTTTCGGGCTTTCAAATTCATAACCTTCAGTAGGCCAAAAGCCAATAAACTGTGCGCCAGTCGGTTTAAGCTGGTGATAGAGCATGCCAAGTGCATCTAAAAACCATTCGCTATAGTCAACTTGGTCACCCATGCCATACATTGCGACCATTTTATCCGCAAGGTTAAGTTTGGGAAGCGCTTCCCAAATTTCTAGCCAATCTTCCTGAATTTCACCGAAATCCCACGTAGGGATACCCAAAATAAGAGCATCGTACTGTTCCATTAATTCTGGCGGTGTATCTTTGACGTTATGGAGGGTAATGAAATCATCACCAAGAATGTCACGTATTTTTTCTGCGACCATTTCGGTGTAGCAGGTACTTGAACCGTAAAAAAGACCTATTTTCATATATATTATTACTATATCCAGCGCTGGTTTTTATCACGAGGGACGTATTGTAACAGATGGTGCTACAATCAGGCATAATAGATTGCACTGTAATAATAAAGAGGCATAGGATCTGGCGTGGAAAGTAAACAACTGAATCCGTTAATTGAACAGTTTCTTGATACAATTTGGTTGGAGCAAGATCTTGCTGAAAACACTTTGGCATCTTATCGTAATGACCTCCAATCGTTAGATAGATGGCTGGATGCACAGCAATTGCATTTGGAAAGTGTTCAGTCGATTGATTTACAATCTTTTCTCGCGGAACGTATTGATGGCGGATACAAAGCTGCAAGTTCTGCGCGTTTATTAAGTTCGATTCGCCGGTTATTTCAATATTTTTATCGCGAAAAGATAAGAGCGGATGATCCTTCCGCGGTAATCGCAGCACCAAAAATTCCGCAGCGGTTACCCAAAGATCTCAGTGAAAAACAAGTTGAAGATTTGCTTAATGCACCTGCGACTGAAGACTCGCTCGAGTTACGGGACAAAGCCATGTTGGAAGTATTGTATGCTTGTGGCTTACGGGTTTCTGAGCTGACAGGGCTGACATTTTCGGATATCAGCTTGCGTCAAGGCGTCGTTCGGGTCGTTGGTAAAGGTGATAAAGAGCGTTTGATCCCTCTGGGAGAAGAGGCGATTTACTGGCTGGAAAAATATATAGCGCAAGGGCGCCCAGATTTACTGAATGGGAAAACTAGCGATGTTTTATTTCCAAGCAAACGTGGTACAAAGATGACCCGCCAGACATTTTGGCACCGAATAAAATATTATGCCGTACTTGCTAATATTGATGGGGATGCGTTATCTCCTCACGTATTAAGGCATGCATTTGCAACCCATTTATTGAATCACGGCGCGGACTTACGCGTTGTACAAATGTTGTTAGGTCATAGCGACCTATCCACAACCCAAATTTACACACATGTCGCTACTGAGCGGCTACGTGCTTTACATGAGCAGCATCATCCGAGAGGGTGATGGGTGAAAGGATAAATATGAAACGCAAACTACTTGTTTTAGCCGCCTGTATCGCGTCATTAACGGCATCGGTTTATGGCGCAACGGAAGAAAAACTGATTATCGAAAAACTGGCACATTATAATATGCAAGTGGAATCCATTAAGCCTTCCCCAATTGTGGGATTAAATACGGTGGAAACGGATAATGGCGTAATTTATGTGACGGACGATGGTAAATACCTGTTACAAGGCCCAATTTATGATCTCAGCGGAAAAGTTCCGGTGAACATCAGTAACCAGCCTTTGTTGAAGAAGATGGAAGCGTTGAAAAACGAGATGATCATCTTTAAAGCACCCAATGAAAAATATGCGATAACGGTCTTTACTGATATTAGCTGTGGTTACTGTAAGAAATTACACGAAACAGTGGGTGAGTTAAACAGCAAAGGGGTGACTGTGCGCTACTTAGCCTTCCCGCGTCAAGGGATGAAGAGCGACACAGCAAAACAGATGGCATCAATCTGGTGTAATGCATTACCAAAAGATGCGTTGACTAAAGCGTTCAAAGGTGACGAAGTTGCCATGATTGATGACTGTAAAATCGATTTAGGCAATCATTTGAAATTAGGTCAATTATTTAAAGTTACAGGAACGCCTGCCATTATTTTACCAAGCGGACAAGTACTCCCTGGCTTTTTAAAACCTGACGAATTACTCCAAATACTTGAACAGAAATAATCATCATTGTGAATGTCGAAACTTTTTTACGTCAACGAGAATTAACAGGTAATGCCGCGGCATTGCCTAATGTTCCTGAACTTTTGCAGCGCATTTATGCCTCTAGAGGGATAACTTCTCTCGCTCAATTGGAGCGTAAAGCGTCTAATTTGCTTGATTACCGTTCGCTATCAGGGGTTGAAAATGCACTAACGCTGCTCTATTTGGCGCTGGTGGAGCACCAAAAAATCACTATTGTTGGGGATTTTGATGCTGATGGTGCAACGAGTACAGCATTAGCTATCCGTGCGCTTAAAGCGATGGGGTATAGGAATTTAAACTATATCGTTCCAAACCGTTTTGAAAATGGCTACGGTTTAACGCCATTGGTGGTGGACGAAGCCTATAAGCAGGGAACGGATCTGATTATTACGGTAGATAACGGTATCTCTTCTCATGATGGCGTGATGACTGCTCACGAGTATGGGATGAAGGTAATTATTACCGACCACCATTTACCGGGAGAAACGCTACCGACGGCGGATGCTATCATCAATCCGAATCTTAATGATTGCCAATTTGCATCGAAATCACTGGCTGGTGTTGGGGTAACGTTTTATTTAATGTCAGCGTTAAGAGCCCATTTACGCCAACAGCAGTGGTTTGAAAAGCAAGGGATCAGCGAGCCTAATTTAGCGGAATACCTTGATTTAGTCGCGCTGGGTACCGTAGCAGACGTGGTGCCATTGGATACGAACAACCGCATTCTGGTGCATCAAGGGTTGAATCGAGTGAGAGCAGGGCGCTGTTGTGCTGGGATCAAAGCGTTAATTGAGGTATCTAAGCGAGATGCCTCTCGTCTGGTCGCGAATGATTTTGGCTTTGCGCTGGGACCAAGACTTAATGCGGCTGGTCGGCTGGATGATATGTCTGTCAGTATTGAATTACTGTTGACGGATGATATGGCACATGCACGCCAGCTAGCCAATGAGTTAGATGGTTTAAATCAGACCCGCCGTGAAATTGAAGCGGGTATGCAGCAAGAAGCATTGGTGCTATTTAACAAAATCGAATACAGCGAAAATCAGTTACCGAACGGTTTAGCGCTATATCATCCCGAATGGCATCAAGGGGTGGTTGGGATTTTAGCTTCACGAATTAAAGAGCAATTCCATCGCCCCGTTATTGCGTTCGCGCCTGCCGGAGATGGGTTATTAAAAGGCTCTGGTCGTTCAGTGCAGGGCGTTCATATGCGCGATGCATTAGAGCGATTAAATACGCTGCAACCGGGGTTAATGCAAAAGTTTGGTGGACACGCCATGGCTGCGGGTCTGTCGCTTGAAGAGAGCAAATTTGACGCATTCAAATACCATTTCGAAATGCTGATGGGAGAACTTATTCAACCTGAGCAATTATCGGGCGTTATTTGGAGTGACGGCGAATTATTGCGTAATCAACTGTCATTAGAGACGGCGGAATTACTTCGCGAAAGCGGTCCGTGGGGGCAGTCTTTTCCTGAACCTGTATTTGATGGGCATTTCCAGTTATTGCAACAAAAGTTGGTGGGCGAGAAACATTTAAAATTGATGTTAGAACCCGTGAATGGAGGGCCGATGTTGGATGGCATTATGTTCAATATTGATGTCCGTAGATGGCCAGATAATAGCGTCAAAAAAGCGAAAATCGCGTTTAAGTTAGATGTGAACGAGTTTCGCGGAAATAAAAATGTGCAATTGATGATTGAACACATTTGGCCCGATTAAAACCACGGTAAAAGTTCGTTCAGAAATAGAGGATTGATGCCCTATAAACCTGACAGGAATTCCGTTATACTAAACGGTTCGTGAATGAAAATATTTATCTTTATTGATCAACTATAAGATAGTGAAAATGACGTTTGAAATAAACCCAGTAAAAAGCAAAATTCAGGACCTGTCTGAACGGACAACGGTTCTGAGGGGGTATCTTTGACTATGATGCCAAGAAAGAACGCTTAGAAGAAGTGAATGCAGAACTTGAGCAGCCGGATGTCTGGAATGAACCAGAACGCGCTCAAGCACTTGGCAAAGAACGCTCTTCCCTTGAGGCGATTGTTGAGACAATTGACCAACTGACCCAAGGTATTGAAGACGTAGAAGGTTTATTGGAATTGGCGGTAGAAGCTGATGATGAAGAAACGTTCAACGAAGCGGGCGCTGAGTTAGAAGCACTGCAAGGCAAGTTAGAGCAACTTGAATTCCGCCGAATGTTCTCCGGTGAATATGACAGCGCTGACTGCTATATCGACTTACAAGCAGGTTCTGGCGGTACAGAAGCGCAAGATTGGGCAAGTATGCTCATGCGTATGTATCTGCGTTGGGCTGAGTCAAAAGGCTTCAAAACAGAAATTATCGAAGAGTCAGATGGTGATGTGGCGGGTTTAAAATCTGCAACAATTAAAATCATCGGTGATTATGCCTATGGCTGGTTAAGAACAGAAACGGGTGTTCACCGTTTAGTGCGCAAAAGCCCATTTGACTCCGGCGGTCGTCGTCATACTTCATTTAGTTCAGCGTTTATCTATCCTGAAGTTGATGATGATATTGATATCGAAATTAACCCTGCTGATTTACGTATCGACGTATACCGAGCCTCGGGTGCCGGTGGTCAGCACGTTAACAAAACTGAGTCTGCGGTGCGTATCACCCATATACCGACCAACATTGTGACTCAGTGCCAGAACGACCGTTCACAGCATAAAAACAAAGATCAAGCCATGCGCCAGTTAAAAGCGAAATTATACGAACTGGAAATGCAGAAGAAGAACGCAGATAAGCAAGCGATGGAAGAGAATAAATCGGACATTGGCTGGGGAAGCCAAATTCGTTCTTACGTCCTTGATGATGCACGCATTAAAGACTTACGTACTGGTGTGGAAACGCGTAACACGCAAGCCGTGCTGGATGGTGATTTGGATAAATTCATTGAAGCTAGTTTAAAAGCTGGCCTGTGAGGAAAAAATGTCTCAAGAGCAACAGGGTGCAGAACAAGCTCCCGATTTAAATAACGAACTCAAAGCCCGTAAAGAAAAACTGGTTGCGCTGCGCGAACAGGGTATTCCATTCCCAAATGATTTTCGTCGTGAAAATGTCTCTGATAAGCTTCACGCTGAATTTGGTGAAAAATCTGCAGAAGAGCTGGAAGACCTGAACATTGAAGTGACTATTGCGGGTCGTATGATGACTCGTCGTATCATGGGTAAAGCGTCATTTGCAACATTACAAGATGTTGGTGGCCGTATTCAGATCTACGTTTCACGCGATGATCTGCCAGAAGGTATCTACAACGAACAGTTCAAAAAATGGGACTTAGGTGACATTTTAGGTGCTAAAGGTCGTTTATTTAAAACTAAAACTGGCGAATTGACCGTTCACTGTCATGAAGTTCGTTTGCTGACTAAAGCTCTGCGTCCATTACCAGATAAATTCCACGGTTTATCAGACCAAGAGACACGTTACCGTCAACGTTACCTTGACCTGATTGCTAACGATGAATCTCGTAACACTTTCATCATCCGTTCTAAGATCTTAGCGGAAGTTCGTAACTTCATGGTCGAACATGGATTTATGGAAGTAGAAACTCCGATGATGCAAGTTATTCCAGGTGGTGCTTCTGCACGTCCATTTGTGACTCACCATAATGCATTAGATATTGATATGTATCTGCGTATTGCGCCGGAACTGTATCTGAAGCGTTTAGTTGTCGGTGGTTTTGAACGCGTATTCGAAATCAACCGTAACTTCCGTAACGAAGGTTTATCTCCTCGTCATAACCCAGAATTCACGATGATGGAACTGTATATGGCGTATGCCGATTACCGTGACCTGATTGTGCTGACTGAAGACTTATTCCGTATTTTAACGCAGAAAGTATTAGGCAATACCGTTGTTAAATATGGTGAACAAGAGTTCGATTTTGGTAAACCATTTACCAAAATGACGATGAAAGAAGCTATCTGCAAATACCGTCCAGAAACTAACGTTGCTGACCTGGATGATATGGATAAAGCGGTTGCGATCGCGCAGTCTATCGGAATCAAGATTGAGAAGAGCTGGGGTTTAGGTCGTGTTCAGTGCGAAATCTTTGAAGAAGTTGCTGAAAGCCACTTAATTCAACCAACCTTTATTACAGAATATCCGGCTGAAGTTTCTCCATTAGCGCGCCGTAATGATGATAATCCATTCATTACTGATCGTTTCGAATTCTTTATCGGTGGTCGTGAAATCGGTAACGGTTTCTCTGAGTTAAATGACGCAGAAGATCAAGCAGAACGTTTTGCTGAGCAAGTTCGTCAGAAAGACGAAGGTGATGATGAAGCGATGTTCTACGACGAAGATTACGTGACCGCATTAGAGCACGGGTTACCACCAACAGCAGGTTTAGGTATTGGTATTGACCGTATGGTCATGCTATTTACTAATAGCCATACTATTCGTGATGTAATCCTATTCCCTGCATTACGTCCTAGCAAAGCTTAAGTTTTGTTTTTCATGCCCAGTTAATAACTGGGCATGAATCTTCTCAATTAATCATGGTATTTTTATTTAATTCTCTCATTCAAACCCACAATTAATTTGTTGTACCTTTCCAGTATTAAAATAAAAATCTGCGTTACATCACGTTATGCGTTAATTTAAGATCAATATCTTTTTAAGATAACTGCTATTCATTGGCTGCTTTAATAAGTGTAGAATTTTATTTTACTCAATACCTAGCTTTGTTATCGAAGTGATCTTTATCATTTCATTGAGATATCTCAAAATGTGAGTATTTTCAATTTTTGACTGAGTAAATGTACCTGCTTGTAATATCATGATTTTAATTAATTAGACTAAGTTTATAAAAACCTGAGAGATAGGATGAGCGAGCAACGCTTATTTGATTTATTACTAATAAAATGTGTTTTTGATGTTAATTAATGTGCAAGAATAATCAATATACACAAGTATGCGATATCTTATTTAGAGAGATATGAGTATTAATGTACTAAAATAACAATTCTGTGGTTGTAAAACTAAATTGGCACAAAATAAAAATGCATAAGATTTATGAGAAGTCTCTATTTCTCTATTCGGCTATATAGAAAATAGCGAGTTTTTAGCTTACACTAGGTTTCTAGGACATCATAATAATAGCGAAGAAAAGTACTGGTAAGGTAAATATATGTTTTTAAAAAATAAATTTTATGTCGCGTCTTTGCTTGCGGTAAGCACGGCTTTACTTTCTGGCTGTGTCACTGGTCCAAATGCGCAAAAGACGGCATTAGCTGATTCTCAAACCACCACAGCAGCAACGAATAATTCACAGCAAAATAGTAAGGCTGATGATTCTTACCCTGAATCTCAGAACGTTTTAAATAATGCTTTAGATCGTTCACCAAATGCTGTTGAGCAGCAGGGTGTTGCGCCACTAAATACTTGTATTAAAGAACTCAGTTCATTGAAAACGCTATCACCAGAAAGTTATAACCGTCTGGTAGGCTCATTTAAAGAAGTGAGTGAAATTAATCAGCTATACAAACAAATCGAAGCAACTGCTAGCCCAGATACCATTGAGCTATTGCAAATGGCTATTGAATCTAAAACAAAAGTTCTTTGTGCTAAGGTGCGTTACAACGCAGTGCTATCAACGGAATCAACTTTGCAGAAAATTAATGGATTATGAGACTTAACCTAAGGCTTTGTGTCTCTCTGGCACTTTTTTCGACATGTTTTTCAACAGCTTCCTACGCGGAGCGTTTTAACAATGTCATCGATGACTTTGATACTTACCTTCAATCTGAAAATGAAGGTCAAAAACCAAAGCCTCGACCTGTCGAAGTACCACTGAGTGTTAAATCACAAGCCCAAGGTTATGATGTCTTATCCTCTCTTTCGCCAGTTCCTGTGCCGAAAGAAAACCGTCAAGTTACGGCGGGTAAAGTAAAGAATACTAAAGAGAAAAAGGTGGCTCAGCGATCATCGAATGCGGTGACGTCATCTGAATCTCAAAATACAAAAGCATCGGCATCAACACCTATTGAGCCTAAAACACCTGTTCAAGTAGCAGAACCAGCTCAAGTAGCAGACACAGATATCAAACCTGCTATCGACGTCTGTTTGTTGCCTTCTGAGTCTCAATCTTACCAGCCTGCATCTTCCTATTTGCTACAAGGTAATCAATGGAATCCTAAGTATTTGGCGAAGGATTTTGCCAAATACCAAGTCATTATTGATCCTCTTGGCTTATATTCTTCGAATTTCACGAAGAAAGCAGGGACTGAAAACTCAGTCAATCTGGCTCAGTTGGCAAAGCTCATTGAGCAACAGCAATTAAAAAATCTGTATCGCTTTGGCGTTGCTCAAGGTGTTGGTGAGCTGATTTCGTACAATAAGCTGCTAACTGATGGTCAGTTAGTCACTAAGCTGACTAACTACAATAAAGACATTGCTGAATTAAATCGCATCATTACTGAAAAGCAAACGACGATAGCTAAACTCAGTGGCGACATTGCAGCAAGTAAGTTACAAATTGAGCAATTACAAAGTGTTGTAAAATCTGTTGATAATAAAGCTGTTATCGATGGGCTGAATAGTGAATTAGCTAAATCGCAGAAAGTGATTGCTGAAAAACAAGCTAATCTGGATAACCTTACCAAACAAAATAGCCAGTCATTAGACACTATCAAACAGTTGGAAAAACAGCTGAGTGATGGTGTGATTGAAGCGACAAATGCGAAAAAACAACTTGCCGACAAAGACAAGCAAGTCACGGATGCTCATCAGCGCATCGAGCAATTAACCTCCGAGATTGCCAAACTACAATCTGACGCGAAGCAGCAATTGCAGTCATCCGGCAATACGGATGAACAGCTGAAGTCTGTGAGTACCAACTTAGTACAGCAAGAAGCCTTACTGAAACAGCGTGAAGATGAGCTAAAGCAGGCTCAAGCGCAAAAAAATGATGTCCAATTAGCACTCAAGCAACAGCAAGATGCGGTTAAGCTGCTTGAACAACAGAATCAGCAACTGACCGCGCAAATGAAGCAGCAGTTGGCTGACAAAGACAAACAAGTCACGGATGCTCATCAGCACATCGAGCAATTAACCTCCGAGATTACCAAATTGCAATCTGACGCGAAGCAGCAATTGCAGTCATCTGGTAATACTGATGAACAGCTGAAGTCTGTAAGTGCCAACTTAGTACAGCAACAAGCCTTACTGAAACAGCGTGAAGATGAGCTAAAGCAGGCTCAAGCGCAAAAAAATGATGTCCAATTAGCACTGAAACAACAGCAAGACGCGGTTAAGCAGCTTGAACAACAAAATCAGCAACTGGCAGATAAAGTAAAACAAAAATCTGTGGTAGAAGCTGAATTAGCTACATCTAAGCAGCTGCTAGCTAAGGCTAGTACAGACTTGCAAAACGTGAAGCAAGAGCTGGAAAATAAAGCCGCGTTGATGGCTCAAGCTAGCGACAAACAAGTTAAAGCTTTATCTGAGCAAAACCAGAAGCTTTTGACTCAACTCGCTGAAAAATCACAGCAGAACGATAAAATTCAAGCAACATTAGTTGAGCAAACCGCTAAGTTAGTGCAAAAAAATGCACTGGATGTTGAGTTAGCAGAAGCGAAGAAACAACAGGTTACTCAGCAAAATGCCCATGAAAAAATAGCTAAGCAACTGGCGGATAGCCAAAATCAGTACGCACAGTTACAAGCGCAGCTAACATCGAATGAGCAAAGCTATGCGGATGCGAAAAAACAGTTAGCACAAGCAAATACTGAAGTGCAAAAACTGCGTGCTGAATTAGAAAAACAGACTGAACTTGCAGGCAAAGATACTGACCTACAAGTCAAAGAATTAACTGCGGAATTGAATAAGCAAATTAGCTTACTCAAAGGCCGAGAAGAAGCTTTAACAAAGTTAGATCAAGAGAATAAAGGCATTCAAGATTCGTTAAAAGCGCAACTGTCTGATAAACAGCAGCTAGAGTCTCAAAATACTCAATTGATGTCACAAGCCAAAGAAAAAGAAGCATTGATTGCTAAGCTTGAAGGTGACATTGCCAATCGCAACAAACAGCAAGCAGACATCGAGCAAAAGCTGCTAGATGCGAACAAACAATTGAATGCGTTAAAGTTAGATGCTGAAAAATTTAATGCCGAGAATCTCTCGAAAAAAGATCAGGAATTGCTTCAACTCAAGAAGCAGCTCGATGAAAAAACAGCGGCGGATAACAAATCTAAGCTGGAGCTTGCTAGTGTTCAAGATAGTTTGAAGAAAGCAAAAGATGAGTTGGCATCCTTGAAATCATTTTCAACAGATGAGGGACTGAAAGCGCAAATTAGGGATCTTAATCAGCGCGTGACTCAGTTACGTGAAGAGAATGATGCATTAAGAACGAGCAAAAAGTCACCTACAGGTAAAGCGCCGACCATTATCCAAATCCCATCTGCGGATAATACGACTATTGCCAAAGAGAATGAAAAGCGGAATCAGAAGATCCTGCAGGGTATAAAACAGCAGAAATACAGTAAGTTAGATAATTATACTTATTATAAGGTTTTACAAAAAGGTACACCAATTACAAATGTGAAAGACAAAAAAATCACATTGATCATGCGAGAACAACTTACCGATGGCAAGGTGACCGTTATGCATACAGAAAAAAATCCAATGGTGTTACCTTATGATCAACTTCCACCACCCATGAACTCGTTCGTAGAGAAAGTGGGTGTTGGCGGAATGGTCAAAATTTATATTGAGCCTGAAGGTGGTTATGGCCCAGAAGGTATTCCTGGTGAAGTGCCGCCAAACTCAATGTCAATTATTGATTTGAAAGTGATTCAAGCGAACTGATTAATAAGGTTCTAAATAAAAAGAAGGGGCTTACTTAAATAGTAGGCTCTTTTTTTATTTTCAACGATATGATTTATTGCGGGGTTGCCTTTCTGTCAGTGTAGCTAAGACATTAATCCTATACTGACAGGGCATATAACGTGAGGAAGGTACTAGGCGGCTTTACGCGACCTACTAGGGGTATAACCAAAGCGCTTATGATAGCTTTGAGTAAAGTAAGACTGACTTGAAAAGCCGGCTTCCATAGAAACTTCTACAATACTCATCGACGTATTTATCAATAATTGGTGTGCATACATGATGCGCTTCTCACTGATCCAAGAACGAGGTGATGTTGCATAAACAGTATGAAATAGCTCTTTGAATGTTGTTAAGCCCATGCCAAACGTTCTGGCAAACTCATTTAACTTCCACTCTTTTAAATAATTATTTTCCATGAATGTCTGCAAACGCTCAGCTTGACGATTACTGAGTTGTCGTAAATTGGACAACAGAGTTGCACCTTGCTCACTATAAGATAATAACAAGAGTAGCTCATTAATCCTTAATTTAAGGATCATTTCAGGATATTGAGTTTGAATAAATGATTCTAAGCTATTTTTTAACTCATTAATCAATGGGCTTGTTGTAAACTTGATGATGTCATTAGCGACATTGTCAGCTCGCTCAATCTCACTTAATTGTGATCCGTAATGAGATAAATACTCACGTAAAAACTTATCATCCAATGAGATCCATAAGAATTCACCATCTAGTGTATTGTTCTCTGTTTTAAACGAATATGACCCCTGTTTATGGTAGAGAATATCACCTTCATGTAGGCTCTCATTTGCGGCTGGAGTTTCCAGCAATATTGACCCTTTTTCTATTATGATAAGACCCTTAGAGGTTAAATCGAGTATCGCATGTGGGTTACTTTTATCTATGCGTACTTTTTTTATCACCTGATGACTTAATTGACTGTTCATAGTAGCACCTTTATTAAAATTAGCTCTTTAAGTAATAGTCGAAATCAAATATCAAGTTTTTAAATTCTATTGATATAAAAAATCACTATAACCTTGATGATTGAAATTATATGAGCTGTTTTTTTATATGTCATATCGTAAATTAAAGTATTAATAAATGTTTCGAAATATGCTTTTTACGATGCTTATAGGAAAACTAATCGGTTTTTCCGAGCAACCTATTTGGTGTTCTATTCACTTATTCTATAAGTTACCGGTAACTGTGGTTTTAAATTCCAGTTTTTCGATATTTTTTAGATTTTAATATTTTGTGTTTTTTTACGCTTTTTCATTGTTTTTTTATCTTTTAAAGGTAAGTAGTCATTATTTGTGTCTTATCATAAATAATAGTGATGCAAATTATTTAGGGTATATTCGTTAAAAGTATCAATAATAAATTTATCTAATGTATAAAATTGTTAATGACATTATTGATAAAATTATTGAATCATATTGATTTTTGTTTTTTATCAAAACATGCGTTTTAAGCTAAATATTGAGATGTACATCTCATTTTTAGTATTAATTGAGCAGTGTTATCATTTTTGTATTTTTCATAAGCATGGGTTTTGATTATTAATTATGTTCGGTTACTAATTTTTATATGAACGTCATTTCTAGAAATAGAAACATGATAGAGAGCTAAAGTCATTTTATCGAGATTCGATGAAAATTGAGAAGATAACGTGAGTGAGTTTAAAAACTGATAAAAAACCAATAAGATAGTGAAAAAAAACACACGAGGCTAACGAACAAGTTGTCGTTAAATATATTTAACATTTACACCGATAAATTTGTTTTTCTCAGTGATGTAATTCCGAATTGGTGTGGTGAAATATTCTGTTGATAAGATCATTTTTTCAGGTTGGATGTAGTACGTTCCCGACTAGGTAGCTCCGGGACAGGTTTTTTATCATCAATGAGATGACGAATTGCTAAAATAGGATGGTGATATAGCATTTTAGGGCCGGCCCAACGCATAATGATTTTCATTTGTTCACGTTGCTTTGGTTGGTAGCAATGTATAGGGCATTGTTTACAGGCTGGTTTTTCTTCACCATAACGGCATTTATTTAGGCGTTTTACGGCATAGGAAAAAAGTATTTGGTAATGTTCTGGGTTGTCTTCAGGAGCAGGATGTGCCTTTTCATAGATTTTTATCATTTTTTCTATCGTTACGATTTCCCTCGATATTCTTTTACCCACCATCATCGCTTCTCCTCAAATAAAGATATATTTAATATATATCTTTATAGCAACTATTTATAGGCGCTTAAATCAATATAAAAGCATTTTCCCCCCATTAATAGCAAAAATGGCATAAGAGAAATTTCTTATGCCATTAACACTGTATTATCGCCAATTGTGTTGTAGCTAACTTATTGGAGCCTAATGCATTGAAGCTAAGACCCCAATGTATTTGATAAAGTAAGATTAGCTGCAGTTTAAAGGCACCTTATCGACTGGTTTGCATTATTCTCTGCATTTCATCTTTTAGATGCAATTTTTCTTTTTTAAGTTTGGCAACCTGTTCGTTATAGCCGGCACCTGAAGGTCCTTCAAGCTTGCTAATTTCTTTATCTAATTGGTGATGCTTCTCATAGAGAGATTGAAAGCGGGGGTGTGTGGAGATTAATTGTGAAACTAAATCTTGATCAGCAGATAACATACTACCTCCTCATAATGAATTAAGCCTCACTTTCAGTATAACCATTGATTGTTTTATGTACATATTGATGGGGCGGATTTACATAATTTTTATTAATTTTATGATCCTTATACTAATATTAAGTATTATCACTAAAGGATTAATGAGTTATCTATATTTTTGTAATTAAGAATCATCTATAGTGATTAAAGTGGTTGAATTGACCTACTATGTATCAAACCCTAGTTTTTAATGTTGTTATTTTTTTACCAATAGGAATTTTATGATGAAAAAAGCGATTTTGTCTGTAATGGCTGCGGTAGCAGTGTCTTCTTGTGCAATGGCGACTGAAGATTTAGGAAAGATCGCGCCTTACCCGAAAGCAGAATCTGGTATGACTCGTCATGTGATCCAGCTTGATACTCAGCAAAATGAATATGACTACATGGTTGAGCTGGTTATCGGAAAAACCATTAAAGCAGATTGTAATCGCCAATGGTTTATGGGTGACTTAGAAGAAAAAACCTTAGAGGGTTGGGGATATAACTACTACAAATTAGACGAAGTCAAAGGACCTGCCTCAACAATGATGGCTTGTAGCGAACCTGCAAAAGACCGCTTTATTACCACTCAATTAGGTGATGAAGCATTTGTTCGTTATAACAGCAAACTTCCAATTGTTGTTTATGCGCCAAAAGATATGGAAGTGAAATACCGCATTTGGTCGACAGACGATAAATTAATGAACTCTGTTAAGAAATAATGCATTAAAATGCCGCGTCAGTTTTCTATGATGCGGCATTTTTATTTTGTAAGCTTTAGATTAACGAACGACAAACACTGATGTTTGCGCATGACGCACAATGGCGGATGCAGTCGAACCTAATAAATAAGTGGATGTGCTTGGATGATGAGAACAGACGACAATTAGGTCGGCATTAATGGTTTTTGAGTAATCTAAAATTTCGTCTTTTGCTGAACCAATACTCACTTGACATGTAATTTGAGAACTTGGAATTTTAGTATCTTTGATCACTTCTTCTAATGCCCGCATTGCGAGTGTTGCACGCTCAGCCGAGTTTTTATGGCTTTCAGGTAAGATAGCGACTTCAATACCAAAAAATAGTTCTACACTTGGGATCACCGAGAAAAAGTGAATCTCAGGCTTCCCCAACGTTGCCAAATCTTCCACATGTTTGATGATGTTTGAATTTAAATCATCTTCTAACAGATCAATAGGAACCAATATTTTCTTATACATAGCCACCTCTTCATTTGTTATTTTAATTTGATTATATACCTATCATTTTATAAGTCATATTACACTTATGATTTTGTGATATTGAATTCACAGTAACATGGCTATCTAATAAAGATGAACCTACACTCTATCTATAATAGAGGATAGGTTAGTTATGAATATCTTCCTTTATAGCTTTTATCTGATTATGGCTTTTTATCTTATCAAGGATAGAAAAATAAAGAATAACCATTCTCAATCAATATAATCAATTATTTACAATTTATTATGAGACATTTAACAAACAATATGAGAATATCATTGAGCTTGATTAAGTCATTGAAAATAAACTATATTTAAATGATAATTGTTTTGTTTTTCATTAAGAAAATAAACTATGCATAAACATGAAATCCCAGCTTCCGGGAAAAATGAATTCGAATTGCAACAAGAGAAATTTAAAGCCGCAAAAAAAAGCACTTTGATCAGTGTGGCGGTGAATACTCTATTGTCTATTTGGCAAATTATTGTTGGGATATTTTCCCACTCTTCAGGCTTAATTGCTGATGGTATTCATACACTTTCGGATTTAGTTGCAGACTTTGTTGTCCTTATTGCGAATAAAAAAAGCCATAAGAAGCCAGATGCTGATCACCCATATGGTCATTTCCGTTATGAAAATGGTGCATCCCTTATTTTAGGGATTATTTTGTTGATCGTGGGTGTGGGAATGGGGTGGTCTGCGGTCGAAAAAATGATTAACCCAGATTTAATCCCAGAAGTTCATACGATTGCATTAGTTGCTGCATTAACGGCTTTGGTTGCGAAAGAAGGCTTATTCCGCTACATGCTGCATGTAGCAAATAAAGTTAATTCTAGCATGTTAGTGGCGAATGCTTGGCATGCGCGTTCTGATGCAGCCTCTTCATTAGTCGTCGCTATCGGGATTATTGGTAGTTTATGCGGTATCCGCATTCTTGACCCTATTGCTGCTTTAATTGTGGGGACATTTGTCTTCCGAATGGGATTCAAATTCACTTATCAATCTATGCAAGACTTAATGGATAAAGGGGCTGATGAAGAAACGCTTGAACAATTGAGCGATGTTCTTCGAGGTATTCCGGGAGTTAAAGGATTCCACGATTTGAAGACACGCAAATCTGGCGACTTTTTCCTTGTGGATGTTCATTTAGAGTTAGATGGTCAAATGACAATTCTAGAAGGGCATGATATAGCGGTAAACGTAAGGAAACAATTAATGAAAAACCCACAAGTACTGGATGTTATGACCCACTTAGACCCTTATGATAAAGATTGTTTGCATTAATTCTTATTTAATCATTAAGCACTTTTGAAAAAGCTGACGTATTATGCGCTCAGCTTTTTTCTTTTTACGTCATCGAGAATTCGTTTTATTATTGTTAAATTATGTTGGTTACACGATAAGTGGAAATATAAGGGATATTAGGGAAAAATGCAGTTTACCAAGCAACAACGTCACACTCTGCGCACACCGAAGGTCGTAGCACTCACAAATAAACAGGGAATGAAAATTATTTTGAGTAGTTTAGGCGCCAGCTGGGTGAGTTGTATATTACCGTTGGCGAATGGTAAACGCGATATCATTTTAGGATCGCCTAATATGGCCGCTCAAATGGAGCAGCGAGTCTATTTTGGCGCAACGGTAGGACGAGTCGCAAATCGTATTGCAAATTCCACTTTTGATCTTGAAGGTCGTAAGTATCAACTTGCACATAATCAAGGTGCACATTGTTTGCATGGTGGGCGTGATAACTTTAGTTATCGAGTGTGGTCAATCGCTCAACCTGACCAACAGCAAGCGATTTTTACCCTTGTATCTTCTGATGGTGACCAAGGTTTTCCGGGGGAATTAAAAGTTGAAGTACATTATGAGCTCACTGATGATAACCAAGTAGTCATTAACTACCGATATCAATGTAACCAAGATTGCCCGGTTAACCTGACTAATTACACCTATTTTAATCTTGCGGGTGAACAATCAGATCGCACTGCATTTGAGCATGATCTCCAAATGCAGGCTGCGTATTTCTTGCCACAAGATAATGAAGGGCTTCCAACGGGAGAGTGGCGTGAAGTTACTGACACTTATTTCGACTTTAGGCAAAAGAAACGCATTGGTTGTGACTTTTTACAAGACGAAGAGCAACAAGCGGTAGGTGGATACGATCATACTTTTGTGTTTGATGAGCCAGTAGTCGACGGGCAACAAATTGTGGCGACACTGGGTTCTCCCAATGGTGATGTACAAATGAATATGATGAGTACATCACCTGCAATCCATCTGTATACGGGGAACCATTTAGTCTCCGTTTTAGGTAAAAGTAAAACCTATACGCCATTTTCTGGAATAGTGTTGGCTCCGCAATACCCATTTGATGGTTTAGGGCATGCTGAATCAGATGGTGCAAACCCTATCATAGCCAAAGCTAATCATATTTATACCAGTCAAACTCGCTATCAATTTATTTTTTAGTATCATGTACGAGGGGCTATGATCCCTCGTGATGATCTCTTTTATTTTATTCGGAATGTTAACTGTGACTTCATTTGCTGAACTAAATGCGCTTCCTGCGGAGCAGCTCTCCAATCTCAATGAATTGGGTTTTCTAACCATGACCCCAATTCAAGAAGCGGCATTACCCGCTATCCTTGCTGGCAAAGATGTGCGAGCTCAAGCTAAGACGGGGAGTGGAAAAACAGCTGCTTTTGGTCTAGGGCTATTACAACGTATTGATGCTAAAAACTTTAATACCCAATCCCTCATTTTATGCCCAACAAGAGAATTAGCGGATCAAGTCGCGAATGAATTACGCCGTTTAGCGCGTTATATTCCTAATCTCAAAATTTTAACTTTATGTGGCGGTGTACCTTTTAGTGTTCAGCGTGATTCTTTAGTGCATGCAGCACATATTTTGGTGGCAACACCGGGGCGTTTGCTTGACCACTTACATAAAGAAACGGTGCGGTTAGATCATTTACAGACACTGGTACTTGATGAAGCCGACCGAATGTTAGATATGGGGTTTGCGGATGATATTGACGCAGTAATCTCTTTCGCGCCAGAAGATAGACAAACACTTTTATTCTCAGCAACATGGCCGGATAGCATTGCAGCAATTAGCCGACGTATCCAAAATAATCCACAAACCATTGAAATTAATTCGGTTAACGAATTACCTGACGTGGAGCAGCAGTTTTATGAAGTGTCTCGACATGACAAAATTGACTTACTGCAAAAGCTGTTAAGCCGTGAACAGCCAGCTTCTTGTGTCGTGTTCTGTAACACGAAAAAGGATTGCCAGGCGGTTTATGATGCTTTAATGGATAGCCGTCAAAGTGTCCTAGTCTTGCATGGTGATATGGAACAGCGCGATCGCGACCAAACCTTAGTCCAATTTGCAAATGGTAGTAGCCGAGTCTTGGTCGCAACGGATGTGGCGTCTCGAGGTTTAGACATTAAAGCACTGGAAATGGTGATTAACTTTGAATTGTCTTGGGATCCTGAAGTGCATGTTCATCGCATTGGTCGTACAGCTCGTGCAGGACAAAGCGGCTTAGCAATAAGCCTATGCTCACCTGAAGAAGCTCAACGCGCAAACGTGCTCGAAGAGATGCTTAACATGAAGCTGAATTGGCTGCCAGAGCCAACAGGATTGCGCATTACACCATTAGAAGCCCAATGGGCAACCTTATGCCTAGATGGCGGTAAAAAAGCCAAAATACGTCCTGGGGATATTCTGGGCGCATTAACTGGAGAGGTTGGTCTAGAAGGGGATGATATTGGTAAAATTGCGATTCACCCCATGCATGCCTATGTCGCTATTAAAAAATCAGTGGCGAACAAAGCGTGGAAGCAATTACAGCAAGGTAAAATCAAAGGCAAATCAGTGAGAGCGAGATTGCTAAAGTAAATTCCTAGACTGACATTTTTGAAGCCCTAGTTGAGTAAACTGGGGCTTTTTTGTTTCTATCATAATCAAAATAAGCAAATAAAACTTAATAATTTACTTTGATATTATTTCGCCTGTTTTATTCTTGCCGCGATTTCTGCGAAGCGCATTCCATTCATTTTATCGAGTTTCTTTTTTTATTTAATCTACTTAATTTTTTCGTTATAACAGCAATACCCCGTATTTAATCGGTTATTTGATTTCTGTTTTTTTAGAAAATGAGTTTTTCTTAATAACCAGAGAGTTGAATTTTTTTCTCAAAGTAAGGAGGTTTAATTTGTTGACATGGACGATAAGAACGAGGATTTTGTTTGACGATTGGTTAGAGATTCAAAACTATCAAGTAAAAAAGAAAGTACTTTCGATGCTTTTGATTCTTTCTGAATATGGACCTCATTTAGGGCGCCCTTATGCAGATAGATTAAAACTTTCTAAATTTATTCATATGAAAGAACTCAGGATCCAAGTTTCGGGGGTACCCATTCGAGTTTGTTTTGCGTTTGATCCAAGAAGTTGTGGAATTGTGTTATGTGCAGGTAATAAAAAGGGTTGTGACGAGAGTCAATTTTATATCAAGTTGATTAAATCAGCAGATGCGGAATATGCATCTCACTTAGTGAAACCGGAGGGATTATGGGTACGTTAAGCGAGTTACTAGAAAAATGTTCACCAGAAATGCGTCAAGAAATTGATGAAGAGGTAGAAAAGTTAAGGGAAGAAGTGATGGCGTCATTAGGACCAGCGGAAAATATTGCCACGGGACAAGATGATACTTCTACACTTGTGCCACAAATGCCATAAACCGGGGTATTTGTGATGAGCAGACAGTCAACGGTATTCGATGGAGCGGAGCCTTTGACTGTCTGTAAATCAAAAAAATAACAAAACTAAATCACCCATAAATCGAGAAATTCATTAACAGGCATATTCTCAAACAATGGCTTGTCCAATGATGCAGATAAAATTCTCAGTTGTTGAGCTTCTGGGAATTGACGCGCTAAGTTGGTTCTGAACTTTTTAAGTAATAGAGGCATACCTTCTGGACGACGGCGTTTGTGACCAACAGGGTATTCGATAACGACTTCACTCAAGGTTTGCCCATCTTTTAATGTGATAGTCAGACCGTTGGTGATAGAGCGTTTGTCAGGATCATGATAATCCTGTGTAAACTCAGGGTCTTCATGACAATGCATTTTGGCACGCAGCGTATCAATTCGGCTATCTTGAGCGATACTATCCTCATAGTCAGATGCGGTAAGGCGACCAAAAATAAGCGGAATTGCTACCATATATTGAATGCAATGATCGCGGTCTGCCGGGTTCTGTAATGGTCCTTGTTTATCAATAATGCGCACACAAGCTTCATGGGTACGAATTGATATAGACTCGATATCGTCAGCGGTTTTTCCCATTGAACTAAGTTGTTCATGCAATTGTAAAGCGGCTTCAACTGCGGTTTGAGCGTGAAATTCTGCCGGAAAAGAAATTTTGAACAATACATTTTCCATTACATAAGAGCCATAAGGTCGCTGGAATTTAAACGGCTGACCACGGAACAGAGAGTCGTAAAAGCCCCATGTTTTGGCAGTTAATGCAGTTGGATAGCCCATTTCTCCTTTTTGTGCCATGAGTGCCAAGCGAACTGCGCGCGAGGTGGCATCACCTGCTGCCCATGACTTGCGGGAGCCTGTGTTTGGAGTGTGTCGATAGGTACGTAAGCTATGACCATCAACCCATGCAAGGGAAACAGCATTGAGAATTTGCTCACGGGAGAGTCCTAGCATTTGAGCAACGACGGCGGTTGATGCCACTTTGACCAGAATGACATGGTCAAGACCGACTTTATTAAACGCGTTTTCGAGAGCGATACAGCCTTGAATTTCATGAGCTTTGATCATGGCTGTGAGGACATCTCGGATCACTAACGGCTTTTTGCCTCTAGCGAGATTTTCACGAGAAAGCCAATCCGCGGTGGCTAAAATACCACCTAGGTTATCGGAAGGGTGTCCCCATTCCGCGGCTAGCCAAGTGTCGTTGAAGTCTAACCAGCGGCATAAGGTTCCAATATTAAATGCAGCTTGAACAGGGTCTAATTGAAATTGTGTTCCGGGAACTTTTGTGCCATTTGGGACGTGTGTACCAGGGACGATAGGGCCTAATAACTTTTTGCAAGCCGGATATTCAAGTGATTCCATTCCACAGCCTAGTGTGTCCAGTAAACAGTAATAGGCGGTATCGTAAGTTAACGTTGAAGTGATAGGAAAATCAATAACATAATCGACAATATCCGTCATCACTTTATCAAATTGAACATGTGGGGTCATTTGAGTTTGCGTGGTCATTATTTTTACCTTAATTAGCGCTGTTCAATGGGAACAAAGAGTTTATTTTCTGGGCCAGTGTAGTTTGCTGAAGGACGAATAATTTTATTATCTTGGCGTTGTTCAATCACATGAGCTGACCATCCCGCAATCCGTGCGATGGCAAACAATGGGGTGTACATCGCCGTAGGAACGCCCATTAAGTGATAAACCACCGCAGAGAACCAATCTAGATTAGGAAACATGTTTTTTTCACGTTTCATAACGGATTCAATATGATCTGCAATGGTGTACAAATGCCGATTCATACTTTGTTCTGAAAGCTGTAAGGCGACGGATTTGATGATTGGATGGCGGGGATCAGCCAAGGTATAAACGGGGTGACCAAAGCCAATAATAACTTCTGAGTTTTTAATTCGAGCCACGATGTCTTGTTCCGCCTCCTCAATAGAGGCATAGCGTTGCTGAATTTCTAATGAAACTTCATTGGCGCCACCATGCTTCGGTCCCCTTAACGCCGCAATGGCACCTGTAATTGCTGAGTAAAAATCGGTGCCCGTTCCAGCAATCACACGAGCTGCAAATGTTGAGGCGTTAAACTCATGTTCTGCATATAAAATAGAGGCAATATGCATGAATTTTTCCCACTGAGGAGATGGTTTTTTACCGTGTAACAGATGCAAAAAATGGGCGCCAATGGAGTCATCATCAGTCATGGTTTCAATACGGCGACCATGGTGGCTAAAGTGGTACCAATACAGCAAAATGGAACCCAGAGATGCAAGTAATCGGTCGGCAATATCTTTAGCGCCAGCGACTGTATGCACATCTTTTTCTGGTAATACACAGCCCATCATCGAAACGCCAGTGCGAATGACATCCATCGGATGCGTATTGGCAGGGATGGACTCTAATGTTTGCTTTACATTTGTCGGCAAACCCCTTAGAGGTTTAAGTTTTTCTTTGTACGCTGACAATTCAGTGCGGTTAGGGAGTTTATCGTGGATAAGTAAATAGGCGACTTCTTCATATTCACACTGAGTGGCTAAATCGTGGATATCATAGCCCCGATAGTGGAGGTCATTACCATTTCGACCTACGGTACAAAGTGCCGTATTGCCAGCGGTTACGCCTGATAAGGCGACTGATTTTTTGGGTTTGAAACCAGTACTTTTAAGTTGCTCATTCATCATTGATTCCTTGTAGGGGGCAGAAGAGATTACAACTTGCTCGATTCACGGTTTATGTGCTGCAAGAAAAGAAATTAGCGTTTTTTATTTTGTGAAAATAACGCATCCAGTTTTTCTTCATACTGATAGTAATTAATGGATTTATAGAGCTCTTCACGAGTCTGCATAAGTGACACGACATTTTTCTGGGTGCCTTGCTGGCGTAAGGTGTTATATACCTGCTCAGCGGCTTTATTCATGGCACGAAAAGCGGAAAGTGGATACAAGGCGATGGCAATGCCGACACTTCGTAACTCATCTAAAGTAAACAGCGGAGTTTGACCAAATTCAGTTAAGTTAGCTAATACAGGCACTTGCGTATGTTGAGTAAATTGCTGATACATGCCTAACTCAGTAATCGCTTCGGGAAACAGCATATCGGCACCCGCCTCGATGTAAGCACTTGCTCGCTCTAAAGCTGCCTCAAGCCCTTCAACGGCCAGCGCATCAGTGCGTGCCATAATGACAAAGTTTTCATCTGTTCTTGCATCGACAGCAGCTTTGATTCGGTCAACCATTTCTTGAGTGGACACAATTTCTTTATTAGGGCGATGACCACAACGTTTCGCGCCAACTTGGTCTTCCAAGTGCAGCCCAGCAGCACCCGCTTTCGCCATCGACTTGACGGTACGGGCTACGTTAAATGCGGAAGGACCAAAACCAATATCCGCATCCACCATTAACGGTAAATCACAGACATCAGTAATGCGACGAATATCAATCAGCACATCATCCAGTGTAGAAATGCCTAAATCTGGGATCCCTAATGAACCAGCCGCCACGCCGCCGCCAGACAAATAAATGGCTTTATACCCAGCTTGTTGAGCAAGGAGTGCATGGTTTGCATTGATAGTACCGACCAATTGAAGAGGGGATTCGCTGTTAACGGCATCTCGAAATTTTTGACCTGCGGAACGGCTAGACATAAACACCTCGGAGTTGGTTAATCATGTGTAAATGACTTTTACTAACGATATGACTTTTACTAACTATAGTTAGGTAGCAATTGACGTGCCAGTTCAGAAGGAAAGCGTGAGGTTATTATTAAGTTTTAAATATCAATAAGATAAAAGCTTTTATTTTTATGTGACAAGAAAGCCATTTTTTAACCAATTGGTTAGCATGTTTCATTGAGTCGATATATTGTTTCATGAAACAAAAGTGAAACATCACAGCGCGAAGCAAACCCCGCGTAGAAGTAAACCCAGTGGAGGAGAACAATGGATAAACCCATTATTTGGACGGTGTCAGTATCTCGTCTTTACACGCTATTTCGTGATATTAGCCCTGAATTTAGTGCACAAGCTGACATCACTCCACTGAATATCGGTTTTGAGCAAGCCGCGGAAGAAGTTCGACGCCGTTTAAAGAAGGGGCATTGTGACGCGATTATCAGCGCAGGCTCTAATGGGGCATATTTAAAAAGTCATGTTTCGGTTCCCGTTATTATTGTGAATATTAACGGCTTTGATGTGATGCAAGCATTAGCGAAGGCTCGGGAAATTAGCGATAAAGTTGGCATTATTAGTTATCAAAAAATTATCCCTGCATTAGAGCAGTTTCAACATAATTTTGGATTACAGATTGAACAGCGCAGCTATGTCACTGCCGAAGATGCTCGAGCACAACTAAAAGCACTAAAAGCCATGGGGGTAAAAGTCATTGTGGGAGCGGGATTAATTACAGATCTTGCTGAAGAAATGGGTATGACAGGGATTTTTATCTACTCGACACAGACCATTCGACAAGCCTTTTCTGATGCGATTGAGCTCAGCAGAATGTCCCATCGCCATGTGACTGAGCAATCACGTTATCCTCAGCTGAATACAGCAAAAGTTAGACACACGATTAATGACCTGATTGGTTTGTCGCCTGCAATGGAGCGAGTTCGTCAAACCATTATGTTGTATGCCCGTTCAGATGCCACGGTGTTAATACAAGGTGAAAGTGGCACGGGGAAAGAGATGGTGGCCCAAGCTATTCATCACGAATACAGTTTGTTTAATCAGCAAAAACGCAGTAAACAGCAAATGCCATTTGTGGCCGTCAACTGTGGTGCCATTCCTGAAACATTACTGGAAGCGGAACTGTTTGGTTACGAAGAAGGCGCATTTACTGGCTCGCGTAGAGGCGGTCGAGCAGGGTTGTTTGAACTAGCGAATGGGGGAACCCTTTTTCTTGATGAAATCGGTGAGATGCCAATAGCGTTACAAACTCGGTTATTGCGTGTGTTAGAAGAGCGTTCCGTGGTACGAGTAGGAGGGTATCGACCGCTACAGGTTAACGTTCGTGTTATCTGTGCGACCCACTGCGACCTTGATGAATGGGTAGCGCAAGGCAAATTCCGTGGCGATCTTTTCTATCGCCTAGGTGTTCTTCGCATGAAAGTTCCCGCATTATCAGAGCGTAATGAGGATATTTTCACGCTTGCAGAACGATTATTGAAACTTGCTTTTGCCGGATTACAACTGCCTCTTCCAGCCTTTAGAGTTAAGCAACTTCTCAGTTGTCGAGACTTTTTTCTCTCCTATTCATGGCCAGGCAATGTACGAGAATTACGTAACTTAATGGAGCGTGTCGCGCTCTATTGTAGTGCCTATGCGGATAAAAGCATCAATCCAGACATGCTCAAGATGCTATCGCCAGAAAGGAAAACAAAGGTAAATCCGGCAAAGACGCAGGAAGGAACCGAGACGCTAGAGGAAGTGATGGCAAGGTTTAATGGGGATCGTAAGGCGGTGGCGGAGTTTCTCGGTATCAGTCGGACAACTTTATGGCGACGCTTGTCTTCGACCTAGTTTTCACTGTGGCTGTGTTGGTTTCGCATAAGTTACCTGAGTCACATACTTATGTATGCTCCCCAGGCTAACTGATGCTTACCGCCTTGCCACAGCAAAAACTAGTTAGAAGGCAACTCGAAGTTAGAAGACAGTTAGAAGACAACCAGAAGTTAGAAGATGATTATTAAAAAAAGATAATAATTTATAAAGAATGGGCGTTTGAGTAATAAATACCACTAATTAAGTATATTGATAAGCCTGAGGCTAATTAATTAGCAAAAATAGTTTTGAATAGATTTCTTTTTAAGAAAAGTGATAAATATATTTTGAAAGAGAGGATAGAAGTAGGAAGTTTTGTTTCAAAAAGTAACGATAGGGATTTTTCGGTTTTCTTTTTATGATATTGATATTAAATGAATTGTTTGTTTTTATGGCGATTTTCTAGGGGGTTTTACTGCATAAAAAAACGTGATTTTTCTCACATAAATAAATTTACTAGTCATCATTAGTTTTTCTCATTGTCATTCCGGTCTTGAAAGATCTATATTGCGCTCAAATTAGCCTCATCTATTTAATTTCATCACTGCACCAGTCGCTAAAATATATTCATTTTTATGAATGATTTTGCCGTGATTATCGACGTCTGCAGCGCACAATATTTATCTTATTTTTGGAGAGTAGGACGTGAAAATGTCCACCATGTTAATGCGTAAAGGCGACAATACCTTTGTACCTGTTGCAGGCTTAACACTATTTGCTATTGCTTCAGGTTACTTGATGAGCTTGATCCCGTTATCAATGGGTAGCTTTGACATTGATACGCAATATGCAGGCTGGTTAGCGAGTGCCTACTATATTGGTTTATTAATTGGCTCAATGATGATTGAGCCTGTGATCGCAAAAATTGGTCACCGTCTCTCCTTTATTAGTTTCTTATTAATGTTGGCAGCAACGGTTGTTTTACTGCCATGGACACCGACAATTGAAGCTTGGCTACCAAATCGTTTAATTGCGGGTATTGCGGTAGCAGGAATTTTTGTCGTGGTGGAATCTTGGTTACTGATTGGTGATAATCCAAAAGAGCGAGCAAAACGACTGAGTTTCTATATGACCTCGTTATATGGGGGAACAACACTTGGGCAGCTTGCTATTGGTGTGATTGGTACTCAGGGCGTTGTTCCTTTTATTGTGGTACTCGGTTTACTGCTAGTGGCAGTTTTACCGCCTTTATTGGTACGTCAAGGGCAACCAGCAAGTGGCTTGCATCAAAAATTATCATTTAAGCAGATCACTCGTTTAAGTAAGCCAGCTATTATGGGGTGTATGGTATCCGGTATTGTGATGGGAACCATTTATGGGCTAATGCCGCTATCACTGAAAAAAGATAATTTTACGACGGATCAAGTTGGTGTTTTGATGGCATCCATTATTTTGGGTGGCATGTTAATTCAGCCAGTGATCAGTAAATTGTCAGTAATGATGAGCAAAACCTTATTATTAGCCATGGTTTCATTATTAGGTGTTTTTGCGATGGGTATGATTTACATCTCATCAGATTATGTGGTGATGATTGTGGCGCTAGCCCTGCTAGGAATGTCATCATTTGCCTTGTATCCGATAGCGATCACTTTAGCGTGTGATAATTTGGACTCGTCATTTATTGTGGCAGCGACCCAAGTGATGTTATTTAGTTATAGTGTGGGCTCTGCGATGGGACCTATCGCAGCGGGAACAATGTTAGAACAACATAGCGGGTTAACGAATTTCTTCTTTATTGTGCTGTTAGTGACGGCAATTTATATGCTGATTGCAAGTTTACGTCGTAAGGCAAGTGTATTGGCAAACTGACCGTGCTTGATAAATTGCTCGCCACTAGTAATGAAAAAAAACGCGCTATCTTGAATGAGTAGCGCGTTTTTTTATGGCTATTTTTTCTTATTGAGGTTGGCGAGTACGAGCTCAGGTTTGCGTGAATGAAGCATGTTTGGCGTTGTGATTTTCTGCTCCCATAACTCTCCAAGTTTAAAGTCCCAAGAGAGTGGGCTGATCACGGTACGTCCCGCATTGGGTGCGAAGGTAAGTTCACTAAAATAGAGTTTGTTTTCTGCCATTAAAAAGTCAGCTCGGCAATAATCGAATGGCGTCACTAAAATTTCAGCTAATCTTAGCATCTCTCTAAATTGTGTTGGTTCACTGACCGGTTCTAGCATTTGAGGATAACCAAAACTGACCGGCTGCAATTGCCATTCCGTATCATAAAGGTTGATAAACTCGGTGCCATCTTCGTCGGTATAATCGATTTCTGCGTAAACGGGTTTACCCGAGAAACAATGAATGCGGCAGGTTTCGGGTACTAGCTTTCTCTTTTTCTGCTCAAACAAATCGATATATTCCTCGCAAATAATCTGCGCAGGAATATTTTTATAATGGCGTTCACGAGTAATGTAATAGAGATTTTTGAGTAAATTGAATGACAGCTTGTCTTTGGCTTTTTGTAAATCAAACTGTGATTTATCGGTGCAAATAATACTGCTGCCGCTGTCGTGGGTGCATTTCAATACAAAGCGCTGGGGCAGTTTCGTAATATCAATTTCATCCACATGTTGATAAGTGGCGAGAATAG
>NZ_WLUG01000101.1:0-8936 GCF_009706505.1 Providencia sp. wls1922
AATGACCTTTATCGGTCAGGGCTTTTTATTACCTAAAAATGAGGTTTTAAAATGAGACATATTCCAGATCCTATATTTACCCCTGTGGCTGAAAATATAAAAGCTAATCGGGAAGATGAACGCAAATCATTAATGAACCGTTTTGCTGATCGCCAACGTCAATTAGCTCAAAAAGTATTAACAGAAAAATTAGATTACGCGCAAATACACCAATTATTGGTTGATGAAGCGGACAAATTCGAGTCACAAGCGGGAGATCTTAATTATGTCTGATGTTATCGACCGCGCCAATGAACATGCCGCATTAGTGCTAGAACAGAATATTCAAGCTGCTAGGAAGCCAGCGAATAGGGTATCTGCGTTTGAGTGTGAGAATTGTGATCACCCGATACCAGAAGCTCGCCGCCAAGCGGTTATTGGCTGTACCTTGTGCATTGACTGCCAAATTCTGTTTGAACTGAAAGAAAAACATTACCACAGCGTATGAGAAATCATTTTCTGTAAGCAAATAAAAAGCACACAACCTGCGGGATGGACGTGGATTGTGTGCTCTAAGGTTATCACATGAAATCATATCATATTCAGTCGTTATTACCTCGCCTCGTACACGACTTTCAATTCAAAGAGCAAAACGGTTATTTACGCCAAGGTGTATGCCCAAGTTGCAAGAAAAAAGAGCTATTTACCTCAATTGAAATGCCGTTTGTGTTGCGTTGTGGCCGTGAAAATAAATGTGGCGCTGAGTTGATTGTAAAAGAGATTTACCCCGATATATTTGATGATTGGTCAGCGCACTACCCCAAGACGCAACAAGCCCCGAATGCAGCCGCAGATGCTTATTTACAGCACGCACGAGGGCTAGATATCGCTCCGTTGAATGGGTTGTATTCCGAGTCTAGCTATCATGCCAATGGGTTAGGTGCTGCAACGGTTAAATTTGCTTTACCCGAGGGGGCATATTGGGAACGCATTATTGATAGGCCCTCACGGTTTGATCGCAAAGCTAATTTCTTTGGTTCCTATAAAGGGCATTGGTGGACATTACCACAACAGGATTTAACTCAAGCGAAAGAGATTTGGCTGACAGAGGGGATCTTTGATGCGTTGAGTTTGATTCAAAATGGAATTGCGACTGTATCGTTAATGACTTGCCATAATTACCCTGAAGTCGCGTTGAATGCGCTGAAAGCTGCACTAGGGAACAATAAAAAGCCGTTGTTGGTTTGGGCGCTAGATAATGGCGCAGCCGGCGAACGCGCCATGAAAAAGTTTGTTGCCCGCAGCTATGATGATGGCTGGAAAGCCACGGCCGCTCGACCCGCTGAAAAAGAGTGTGGCAATGATTGGAATGACTTGCATATGAAAGGCAAGCTAACGGAGCGCGATATCGCCCGTTATCGCTATTACGGCAAGTTGTTGTTAGCCTCAACCGCGTTTGAAAAGGCGCGTTTAATGTTTAACTGGACGGAACGTTCAGAGTTCGATTTTCAACATGATAACCGCTTGTATTGGTTTAAGTTGGATATTGATAAAATGATGAAGACCATTGAACGCATTCATGATGCCGAACCCGATTTAGATGAAGATGAAGCCAGACAAAAAGCGGTAAAAGAGTCAGGTACTGTGGTTGAAATCGCTAATTGTTATCCTACTCCGTTATATTTCCAAAAGTCTGTTGAAACCGATGAATCATGGTATTACATGCGCGTCGATTTCCCTCGCCAGCCGCAAGTTAAAGCCACGTTTACCGCCTCACAGTTAACCAGTGCCAGTGAATTCAAAAAGCGTTTATTGCATGTGGCCAAAGGGGCGGTTTATACCGGCACAACTTTGCAATTGGACCGCATTTGTAAACAAGCCTTGCCGGATATCAAAGAGGTGATCACGCAAAATTATGTGGGTTATAACAAAGAGTATGGTGTGTATGTATTTAATGATGTTGCGGTGCAGGATGGTAAGTGTTTTACGTTAAATGAGGAAGATTATTTCTCTCTTAATAAGTTGGATATCAAAACGTTAAGCCTTAGCCCATCATTGGCCATTAATACTGATTTTAGCCAATTTGATACCAGTTGGTTAAGTTCCCTATGGGATGCGTTTGGCGCAAAAGGTTATGTGGTATTGGCGTTCTGGTTGGGTTCGTTCTTTGCGGAGCAGATACGCAAGACCCATAAAAGCTACCCATTTTTAGAAATATGCGGTGAGCCTGGTTCAGGTAAAAGTACGTTGATTGAGTTTTTATGGCGTTTATGTGGTCGCGCAGATTATGAGGGGTTCGATGCATCAAAATCGAGTGTTGCCGCTCGAGGACGAAACTTTTCACAGATAAGTAATTTGCCAGTGTGTTTAATTGAAAGTGATCGCGTGCAAGATAACGCAAAACTAAAAGCCTTTGATTGGGAAGAACTTAAGTCACTGTATAACGGCCGTGCAACGCGTTCGTTAGGGGTGAAAAATAGCGGTAATGAGACCTACGAGCCGTTATTTAAAGGCAGTATTGTGATTGCACAGAACGCAGAGATAAACGCTTCACGCGCCGTTTTAGAGCGGATTATTCACCTCTATACCGATAAAGCCGAGCAAAGCGTTGAAACCCGTTATGCCGCTATTGCCCTAGAGCGTTATCCCATTGAAAGGTTATCCGGTTTTTTGCCTACGGTATTGATGAAAGAAGCGGCGATTTTAAAGCAATACAATGAGCGCGTAGATGGCTTACAGGCGCAGTTATTTGCGGATAAGGCGATTAACCATGAGCGGATCGCCAAAAACCATGCACAGTTAATCGCATTATTGGAAACGTTAGCGTTAGTTCTTCCTGTAAAAGCGGCTCATATTCGCCAAACCCGTGACTTTATTATTGAGTTGGCCAAACAACGTGTCCAAGCGATCCAACTCGACCAACCGCAAGTGATGGAGTTTTGGGAGCTGTTTGACTATTTACACGATAACGAGGCCTTTGGTGTGAATCATAGTAGTGAAAAGGGAGTTTATGCAGTGAACTTTAACCATATTGCACAGGTGGCCAGCGAATACCGTCAGTCTATACAATTGAATACGGATATTAAAAATTTATTGAAAGCGGGGCGCATGCGTAAGTTTGTGGGCGTTAAGACGGTGCGAAGTGTGGTAAACAATCAGTTTAATAGCACTCTTGCGGTGGGGAGTACGTTGTCGAAGCCAGATGTGCTTAGATGTTGGGTATTCCAAGAAAACAATGAAAGCTAGTTATCGTCTATTTTTCTTTCTATCGGCTGCCTAGTGCAGCCTTTCTTTTATTTAAAGATAATTCTTCATCTATAAGCCAAGTTTGCCAACAACACGAATATTCTGAATAGCTACAAAGTAAGTAAATCTGTAAACAGTAGAATTATAATTGACTGTTATTTAATCTCTTTTATAAATATAGAGAATTTGTGGGAGGGGTTCGGAAAGGCGTTACAAACGTTACAATTTTAATATTCCTCTATAACTAATTGATTAATAATTAAAATATAGATATATGAAAACATTACAAAAGCATTACTTTGCCGTTACGTGTAACTGTTCTAAAAGGTTACAAATTAGAAATACAACTTATTGTTTTATAAGGATGTAACGTTTTAGACTCTATTTTGTGATGCTTTGTAACGGTTCAAACGTTACATGAGAATGCTTTATTATCAGTAAGTTATTAGTTGTTTTTGGATGCTGTAACGGTTGTAACGCTTTTCCGAAAACCTTACCGTTATTTTGTAGTCAGCAAGTTAGAAATAGCCTTGAGTGATGAGATCCAATGCAATAGGACTCTAAGAGTGTTGTATAGTGGACGAAGGTGTAATAAAAATAAATTGTTTCAAAAACTGTGATATATACACTTATCTTTTTTTAGAAACACAGTAATAATTAAAAAAATTTACAAATTACAAACAATGAGGTTTTTTTGAAAATGGCAAGTGTTGAGCTATTAAAAAGTGCATTATTTAACGTATCAATTGAAGATAACTCAGTTTTAGAGCGTCCCCTAGAACAAAACAACGATTTTGTTAGTTATTGTAAAAAAGTGTTACGAGAATTGGTTGAGACAAAAAGAAACAAGGGCTATAAATTTAGAGATATTAATGAATTAGTGCCAAGTCATATTGTTTCACTTATTGAACAACAGGAAGACTGGGAGTCAAGAACAAAAAATATTGCTGAAAAATTATTAAGCGTTGAAATTGAGGCGCAAGCTAGAATAGAACGACTTAATAAACAGATACAAAAAGGTGCGCTTTTAATTTTGTTATTACTGATTGATAACGAAAAAAGGTTTGCCATCCTTAAGATTGAACACAATGGTTTTTTAGATGAAAATGATGTTACGTTAAAACAAGGGCTTCCAGAAAAAACACGGCTGCAAAAAACGTGTTTAGCATGTGTGAATGATAGTAATGAAATTGAGCAACTTCTTATTTCAGATAGTGGTACAGGAATTAGTGAATATTGGTGGAACCGTTTCTTATCTGCTGAAGAATTATCAAGTTCAGAAACAAATACTAGAAATGCATTTATGTCAATTGATAAGTTATTAAAAGATGAAATAAAAGAAACATCTCCAGCAGATTATTGGCTTATTCGTAATGATACCATTAGTTACTTTAGGAATAATGAAACATTTGCTTTTGATGATTTTGTCGAAAAAGTTAGTTCCCATAAATTTGAAAATGAAGAGCTAGAACAACAAAAAGACAAATTTATTGCAAAACTCAATAAGCTACCAGAAGATGAAAGAAGAGGGTTTGATACTCAATTTGAGTTAGATGAAAAAGTTCTTAAAGCTAGAATGAAAAAAACCATTGTTCTTGATGAAAATTTTGAATTAAAAATTAATGGAGAAATCACGGATTTTTCTAATAAAATAAAGGCGGAGATTGACTCAGTAGGTAAATACATTAAAATATATACCGATAAGGGGTATGAAGAGTTTGGTGGAATTGATAATGAGTGATCTTGGTTTGCTTGAACAAATATCAAGTTTTTTGTTACAAACGGAACGAGTTTTTGTTTGTGATGATTTTAACACATGTCAAGCAAAATATAAGGTCAAAAACACCATCATAAATAATGATGGTGTCGCTTTATTTCAAAAGGTCGTATCTATAAGTCAGAGTTATAATATTAATTTTGATATTGAATTTAACTTTGATGGGTATGGAATAGTATTAATTACAAATAAAACCACTTCAACGACATTACAAGATAAAATTAATAATATTAGTGATAATATTAGTTTTATAGGTTGTGATATAAATGAGTTAAATAATATCCTCAGTGTTAATGTTACTGTCTATAAAGAAGAAGCTATCAAGAGAGACAATAGTACTCATGTCTTTGATTGTGAATCATTTTTCAATGCTTTTAATAATGGCAGTGAGTTGCAATTTTTGTTTAAGCTAAAGAACTTTAATGTAAATGAAAAAATGCAGTTCATACTATGGGATAGTTATTCCAATTTTAATACGTGCTCTTTATATTTTATATCAGCCTATCAGCAATCTGAACATTTTTTTGAAAAAATTGATCGTCAGCTATTAATTAGTAAAAGAAATAAATCTTGTCACTTTGCACTCGACTCAGAGTTGAAATTTATTCCTGATGATTTTAAATTATTAACATCGTGCCCATATGAAAAAATACAGTCGTTGTTTGATAACCTAGTTGTTACTTTATCATTGGTTTATCTTAGCGATTATAGTGATTTTAAATTGGAAAGTAATGAAGTTATATTTAAATTAAAAGGCTATAGGCTCATTAATAATGCTATAGAAATTAATGAAATTAAAAATGAATCAAATAGTATTATCTATGATATCTACTCATGGGTTTATACTGATGGAAACTTTATTGACAAGCTTGGTTTGGCTAGAAATATCATTTCTTTATATGCAAAAGAAAATGATATTACCAAAATTTCAGATGGTGTATTAAAGTCTATAGAGTCCGGCTATGATATTTATTTAAAAGAAAATGTAAAACAGTATATTGAAATAAAAAATAAAATTTCTGAATTTTTGTTGTCTCAATCCGACAAGGCATCGGAAATAACAAAAAATATGTTTTCCTCTTTGAAATCAAGCCTATGGAGTATTGTTACCTTTTTTATTAGTATTTTTTTGATTCGTATTCTTTTATCAAAGTCCTATACTGGTGTTGTAACCTTTGAAGTGATGGTTATAACTTTATTTTTTGTTTTTTTCTCATTTGTTTATTTATACCTATCCTTAAAAGAAGTTAAGGAGGAGAAAGAACGATTACTCAATAAATATGACACTATCCATGATAGATATAAAGATTTACTGAATGAAGATGATCTTAACAATATCATTAATACTACGACATTAAAAAAGAATGACAGTGAATATATCGATAAACGAAAATGTTCATATAGAAATATATGGATCTTCTTTAACCTGTGTATTGTTCTAATCGTTTTGCTGTTGTTTTTTTACATGAATCCTGATGTTTCTATTCATGATATGATTGCTCGGCTACGACAAATTTTCAGTTCCTCAGAAGATTAAATCGTTTTGCTTACTAGATAATCTTGAACAACAATGAATAACTTTTTATGTGTGACTAAAATCAATCTAGCCCAGAACAGCTATGGGCTAGCCAGCTCCGCACACCTGCACAAAATCCCACACCTTTTGTGTGCGGGCGAGGCGGGGGAGCAAGCGCGCGCAAAGGGGTAAAGATGGGCCGCGCTGGCTATTAATGTGATTAGCTCGTGAGTGGTGTTATTTGCGATTATTCAGGCTGTACAGCCTAGATCAGATAAGAAATAAATTCGGGTATGTGGAACAGATAGAGCGGCGCTAAGGCCGTTCTATTAGCTTTGAAAGGGAGAGCATCGATTAACGTGAATTGGATGGTTTATTTATAGTTAGGCTCTTTGTTCTTCGCCTGCGTCAAAAAATCCAGTAACGCATATTGTTTAAAGCGGATCACTTCAACACCTAGCATGTCGTTAATCGACTTCATGCTTTCCATCAGCGGTAGTAACTCATTGAACCAAAACACCATTGCAGCTTTTTCGATATCGCCAAGGCTACCGGAGCCTTGCGGAATGATCCCCATCAGTTGTGGTGGTATGCGGTGCATGGCCAACAAATCATCGCGGGTGGTGTCCTTGATGCCGACAAACTCATCTTTGGCACTGATTTGTGAGAATGGCAGTATTTGAATCCCATCCTTACCGCCATTGGCGGCATACACAAAGATATTTTTAAATGCTTTACCTTTGCGCGCTTCGGTGAGTGATTTCTTTAATGACTCAACAGCCTTGTCGTCAGCCAAAGCCGCGGAAAGATACACCATCACACCGGCGTGACTGCCATTTTCATAATAGTTGGTCCGAAATAGGGTGGCTGAATGATTCAAGTTAGCGGAAATAAGCCCCGCCAAATAATCGGGAACGCCGTATATCTCTTGGTGAATACACGGATTTTTCAAATGAATCACACTATTTTTGCGAAATTCGTAGGCATCTTGGTAATTCTTCACTTGCCAGTATTGCCCCTCATTCACACCGGCGCGAGTGTACTTAGCCAAGGAGGGTTTGAGCGTTAACATATCGCCGAGCCGGTTAATGCGTTTTTCAAGGTAACCATTACCAAAAACCACAAAATCCTGCGCTAAGGTGGTGAAATCAGGGCGTGATAAATACGGTGTTGGTTCAAAACAACTGGTGATCACATTACGCTTGAACACTAACGGTGATTGATGGTAGGCCGCTGACGAGGTAAACGAGCGTGCAATGCCTGTAAAATCAATCGGGGTTTCATACCAGCGGCCATTGTGATTGCACTCCATGCAGTCCAGCAAATCACTGCCGCAAGAAACAATTGATGGCGGGTCAAACGTAAATGAGCAAAATTCAGGGCGTTGTGTTTGTTCTTCGGTTGCTGCTAATTCTGTTGCTTGTTCCATGTTTAAAACTCCATAACTTGTGCGCCAGCGCCGCCAGTTTCACTGGATATCGCTTCGTTAGAGAAAATATTCATTGCCGCCCATGCAAGGTCGCCGTGGTCTAAGCCGCGAACACGGCTTGATTCATAGGTGATAATCCCGCTTGGGGTTTGAATTTTTTTGATGGTCATAAAAGAGGTGATCAGCGGTTTATGTAACCCTGCATCGTATTCAAAACGGCCATTACGAATGAGCATGAGCATTTTCATGATCATCATGCGTTTGATAGGAGCCGAATAGTTGAGTAAATTGGCGGCAGGAAAGAATTTAACGACCAGCTCGTGCACGGCGGCACCAGTACCCCCTGTGCCATCAATAGTGATGGATTGCACGTTATAACGTTGAGTAATGCGTTTGATTTCTTCGGCTTGTTTTTCAAAGGCCATCCCGCGTAACTGGATAGTTTCAATAATACGGAATTTCCCGCCACTGACTGCCGGTGGTGAGGCAACGACTAATCCCAACCCATCGCCATTATCACCGGTACCGGTTGGGTCTGCGCCAACCCAAACAGGGCGATTACCCAGCGGGCGTGGTGCGTAAGGTTTCCAGTCGGGCCAAACATCACTGTTATAGCCATCCACGCCACAATTAATTAAGGCATCATAACTGAATGCCCGTTCACCGGTTTTAACGAACTCACACTCGTATAAATTACGAAAATCATCGGGTGGGTTTTCGTCTTTGATTTCTTCCAAATTAACGCGGTTCAGTCCGCGTGCGATGGCATCATGGATATTCACGATTTGCCGCCACATACTATCCGCGCAGTAATGGCCAAGCTTTAATACCTTATGGGATAGCTCAATGATTTTGCGTTCATTCTCCGGCTTGCCTTTGTTATAAAAATCTCCTGTCCAAAACTCGTAGGCTTCGTGATCTTCACTCGATGGTGTCGAAAAATAAGTACGGCGTAACCCTGTTTGTGTGGCCATCGCTGAAGCCACTTT
>NZ_WLUG01000102.1:0-82726 GCF_009706505.1 Providencia sp. wls1922
AAATCATAAGTCTTAAAATCCTCTCTACTTCAGATCAAAAAAGTCTAAGCCATTTTAGCTATTAAGTTGTAATAAAAAGTCTGAATATCATTAAGTTACTAGTTTGCTAGACTTTTAATATTCCCAATACACCAACCATCGCTTGAAATTATTTCAACTTGCTTTGAAACGCTCGACAAGTAGAGTCACATTAGTTAGATTGTTTAGCATTCTAGAAGTCTAAACGCACAAAGTATATTTAAGGGGATGAACCATGCCAATTCGCCTGCCTGATGAGCTACCAGCAGTTAATTTCTTGCGTGAAGAAAATGTTTTTGTCATGACCACGACAAGAGCCAGCCTTCAGGAGATCCGTCCCTTGAAAGTACTGATACTGAACCTAATGCCGAAAAAAATTGAAACTGAAAACCAATTTTTACGGTTACTATCAAACACGCCATTGCAAGTCGATATCCAGCTTCTACGCATTGATCAGCGAGAATCTAAGAATACGCCAACTGAACACTTGAACAATTTTTACTGTGATTTTGAAGATATTAAACACCAAAATTTTGATGGATTAATTGTAACAGGTGCTCCGCTCGGCTTAGTTGAATTTGCTGACGTGTGTTATTGGGAACAAATAGAGCGGGTCATTGCATGGGCAAAAGAGCATGTGACTTCAACATTATTTGTTTGCTGGGCGGTTCAAGCTGCACTTAACGTATTGTATGATTTACCTAAATTAACCCGCAAAGAGAAACTCTCTGGCGTATATTCACACGAAACATTAGAGCCTTATGCGTTATTAACTCGCGGATTTGATGCTTCTTTTTATGCGCCGCATTCCCGTTATGCCGATTTCCCTGAAGACTATATTCGTCAGAACACAGACCTTGATATTTTAGCCAGCTCACCGGAAGCGGGAGCGTACTTATTTGCATCAAAAGATAAGCGTTTGGCCTTTGTCACGGGGCATCCTGAGTATGATGCGGAAACATTATCTCAAGAATATTGGCGTGATGTGGATGCCGGGATCACACCTGAATTACCGTGTAATTATTTCAAAAATGATGATCCGAATAATTCGCCGGAAGTTCGTTGGCGTAGTCATGGTCACTTGTTATTCTCCAATTGGCTGAATTATTATGTGTATCAGATCACACCATTCGATCTTACTCATATGGAACCAACATTAGATTAAAAAAACTCACTTAATGCCAGATAGCTGGTCATATCTCAGAATATAAGGCTGAGTAATCAAAATTATTTAGCCTTTAAATCAAAATTCCTCCCATTTTTTAGATGAATAAAAAATCAATTTTTGTCTGCTTACTCATTTTCTTTGTTCAAAAGAAAATTTCGACTTATACATAACTTCATGATTTAACTTATATTTAACATTTTATTTTTAGAGATAGAAATTAAGAGCAAAATAATAAATTCATCTAATTACTTTATAATCAATATGATATGTTGATTATAAATTAAAATGGAAACCGTTTTTGATTTATTTGTTTTTTAAGTTTACTCTTAATTCATAGCCAGCCATGAATGAGGAAAAAACAATGGATCAGCAGTTATCTATTTCAGATTTAACCTTCAAGAAAGCATTTTCTCAGCAAGCAAAACAAATATTAAGTGCTGATTTTATTGTCTTTCTTTCTTATCTTGTCGAAGGTTTCTTGCCAAGAAGAGAGCAGCTACTCAAAGACAGAGTTCATCGTCAAAAAGAGATTGATGCAGGTGATTTACCTGATTTCATTATGGAATCTAATTCCATTAAAAATTCGGACTGGAAAATTCAAAATATTCCTGATGATTTACAAGATCGTCGCATAGAAATTACTGGGCCAGTTGATCGGAAAATGGTGATCAATGCATTGAATGCTAACGTAAAAGTATTTATGGCTGACTTTGAAGACTCTCTATCGCCATCATGGGAAAGATTGATCGACGGGCAAATTAACCTACGAGATGCGATCACTGGCGAAATCTCCTATACCAATGAAAATGGCAAAGTTTATCAGCTGAAATCTAACCCAGCCGTATTGATAGCTCGAGTGCGTGGACTGCATTTAGATGAAAAACATGTGCTTGTCGATAATCAACCGATCCCCGGTGGGCTATTTGATTTTGCTCTCTACTTTTTCAATAACTATCAGGCATTACTGGCGAAGGGTAGCGGTCCTTATTTCTATATTCCGAAACTGGAATCTTGGCAGGAGGCTCAGTGGTGGAGCGATGTATTTAGCGCTGCAGAAGATTATGTGGGCTTACCACGCGGCACTATCAAAGCCACGGTATTAATTGAAACACTCCCTGCGGTTTTCCAGATGGATGAAATTTTGTACCACATGCGTCATCACATTGTTGGGCTTAACTGTGGACGCTGGGACTACATTTTCAGCTATATCAAAACATTGAAAGAGCACGCTGACCGCGTTTTACCTGATAGGCAGTCGGTGACAATGACGCAGGAATTTCTAAGCGCCTATTCACGTTTGCTGATCAAAACCTGTCATCGTCGCGGAGCATTTGCGATGGGGGGAATGTCCGCCTTTATTCCAAGCAAAGATACGCAGGAAAATCAAGCCATTCTCGCCAAAGTTAAAGCGGACAAAGAGCTGGAGGCGCGCAATGGTCATGATGGTTCATGGATTGCACACCCAGGTTTGGCAGACACCGTCATGGCGGTTTTCAACGAAGCATTAGGTGAGCGAAAAAACCAGCTGAATATCCGACGTGAAAATGATGATGAAATTACAGCGCAGCAGCTACTAAAACCTTGTGAAGGCGAAAGAACCGAAGCGGGTATGCGTGCCAATATTCGAGTGGCGGTGCAATACATTGAAGCATGGATTTCAGGAAATGGCTGTGTGCCTATCTACGGTTTGATGGAGGATGCGGCGACGGCTGAAATTTCGCGGACATCAATTTGGCAGTGGATCCGTCATAGCAAATCACTATCGAACGGCATGAAAGTCACTAAAGAGTTATTTGAAGAGATGCTGGATGAAGAGTTGCAAGTCATCCAGAAAGAGCTTGGCGACCATCGTTTTCAAAGTGGGCGATTCAAAGAAGCTAGTGAGTTGATGCGCCGAATCACAACCCAAGATGAATTGATCGAGTTCTTAACTATACCGGGCTACCAATTGCTTGATTAGCCAACTTGAAGAATAGAGATAGCACTCAATTACCCTACAAAGACAGATAACAAGAAAGGATGTAAATCATGACAACATCGCGCTTAGAACAGATTGCTCAATTGGAAAATGAGTGGAAAAAACCACGCTGGAAAGGCATCACGCGCCCATATACGGCGGAAGAAGTGATCAAATTACGTGGCTCGGTCAACCCTGAGCATACATTAGCTCGTAAAGGTGCTGAACGCTTTTGGGCACAGCTGAATGGCGGCGCGAAGAAAGGCTATGTAAATGCATTAGGTGCATTAACTGGCGGGCAAGCATTGCAACAAGCAAAAGCGGGGATTGAAGCTGTTTATCTCTCTGGCTGGCAGGTTGCGGCAGATGCGAACTCGGCATCCAGCATGTACCCTGACCAATCACTCTATCCTGTAGACTCAGTGCCTAACGTGGTTCAGCGGATCAACAACACATTCCGTCGTGCGGATCAAATTCAGTGGGCGAATGGCATTGGTCCCGATAATAAAGAATATATTGATTTCTTTTTACCTATCGTCGCGGATGCAGAGGCTGGCTTTGGTGGGGTTCTGAATGCGTTTGAATTGATGAAGCATATGATTGAAGCGGGCGCAGCGGCGGTGCACTTTGAGGATCAATTGGCGGCAGTGAAAAAATGTGGCCATATGGGCGGGAAAGTCTTAGTTCCAACCCAAGAAGCAATTCAAAAATTAGTTGCAGCACGCTTAGCGGCGGATGTTTCAGGTGTTCCTACTATCTTGGTTGCTAGAACGGATGCGGACGCTGCTGATTTACTAACATCAGATTGTGACCCTTATGATGAGCCATTTATCACTGGTGAGCGTACGACCGAAGGCTTCTTCCGTACCACGGCAGGGATAGAGCAAGCGATTAGCCGAGGCTTAGCTTATGCCCCTTATGCTGATTTAGTTTGGTGTGAAACCTCCAAGCCAGATCTGGAAGCTGCGCGCCAATTTGCTGAGGCAATTCACGCTAAATTTCCAGGAAAATTACTGGCTTATAATTGTTCACCTTCATTTAATTGGAAGAAAAATTTGGACGACAGCACCATTGCTCGTTTCCAACAAGAGTTGTCAGATATGGGCTATCGCTTCCAGTTTATTACCTTGGCGGGGATTCACAGCATGTGGTTCAACATGTTTGACCTTGCCCACGCCTATGCGCAAGGCGAGGGAATGAAACACTATGTTGATAAAGTACAGGAATGTGAATTCGCCGCTATCAATAAAGGCTATACCTTCTCTTCTCATCAGCAAGAAGTGGGAACTGGCTATTTTGATAAGGTGACAACGGTGATTCAAGGGGGGAGCTCTTCAGTCACGGCATTAACAGGTTCGACTGAAGAAGAGCAATTCTAATCGGGGAGAAATATACGGTTCCTATTGCTCGGTGTATGTGTGTTGACATAAGTGTATCTTTTGAGTTTTCAGGCACGCAAGTGCCTGTTTTTTATTGGGAGAGTGAAGATGACCCTCGAAACTGAACAGATCATCGCTCAAACCATTTTGCAGGGCTTTGATGCGCAATATGGGCGATTTCTTGAAATCACATCGGGTGCTCAAGAACGCTTTGAACGCGGGGATTGGCATGCCGTTCAACACGCGATGAAACAAAGGATAAAGCTGTATGACCATCATGTGGGGCTTGTCGTTGCTCAGCTGCAATGTATGGGGCTAGTGCAATCGCTCAGTCCCTACAATTTGGCGAGGATCAAACAGGTCTATGCGACATTGCTACCGGATTACCCACGTTTTGAAATTGCTGAAAGTTTTTTTAATTCAGTGTATTGCCGACTGTTTCAACATCGAGAGTTAACCCAAGAAAATCTGTTTATCTTTACTTCACAACCTGCTCGGCGCTTTTGCACCTTACCGAGGCCATTAGCTCGCGAATATAAGCTTAATGGGAACATGGAAACGGTATTTAATGGGATCTTAAGCGGGTTGCCGATTCGCTTGGTGTGGCGAGATTTAGCCTTTGATATTGAATGTATTGTGGAAACACTAAGGCAGCGCTTCCCTGAGATTGTAGAGCAAAGTGCCCAATTACATGTGGCGAATGAGTTGTTTTACCGAAATAAAGCTGCATGGTTAGTTGGGAAGCTATATATCAATCATCAAGTTTACCCATTCTTATTGCCTATTCACCATAATGAAGACGGCAAAATGTATGTAGATGCGTGTTTAACTGGCTTTGATGACGCAAGTATCGTGTTTGGCTTCGCTCGTTCCTACTTTATGGTGTACGCCCCGTTTCCCGCAGGGTTAGTTTTCTGGTTACGTGAAATTTTACCCAGTAAATCAATCGCTGAATTGTATATGGCGATTGGTTGTCAAAAGCATGGTAAAACAGAATATTACCGAGAATATTTGGCGTATTTAAACTTTTCACGAGAACAATTTACCCTTGCCCCCGGTGTGAAAGGGATGGTGATGTTGGTGTTTACGGCGCCATCATTTGATCGAGTATTTAAGATTATTAAAGATAAATTTGCGCCACAAAAAGAGGTGACTAAAGCTCGAGTGCTTGAGTGTTATCAAATGGTCAAAGAGCACGACCGAGTGGGGCGCATGGCAGATACTCAAGAGTTTGAAAACTTTATTATTGAAAAGCGTTTTGTCAGTGATGAGCTAATGACCGAGTTACTGGCGGAGGCGCCGTCTCAGGTTGAAGATTTGGGGGATAAAATATTAATTCGTCATCTCTATATGGAACGTAAGATGATCCCGCTGAATATTTTCATGGATGAAGCATCGGATGAGCAGCTTTATCACGCGATAGAAGAATATGGTTGCGCCATCAAGCAGCTGGCTGCCGCCAATATTTTCCCGGGGGATATGCTATTTAAAAACTTTGGGGTAACACGCCATGGTCGGGTGGTATTTTATGATTATGATGAAATTTGCTATATGACCGAGGTGAATTTCCGCCATATCCCTGAGCCGCTCTACCCTGAACAAGAGCTCTCAGGCGAACCTTGGTACAGTGTGCGAGAGCAAGATGTTTTCCCCGAAGAGTTTGCGCAATTCTTATGCCAAGATCCGAAAGTCAGGGACTATTTGCAGATGCATCATCAAGATTTATTTAGCGCGGATTATTGGCAAAAACTGCAAAAACGCATTTTGGATGGGTATGTCGAAGATGTGTTTGCTTACTCGGAAGATCAGCGCTTTTGTCGTCGATTTTTTCGCACTATCTCTACGGTTTAGTTGATTAAAAGTGGGTCAATGACCCACTTCATGACTTAACAATTACAGAGCACCTTGCACTGCTTGTTGTGCTAATTCGGTGATTTTATCGTAGTTGCCATTTTCCAGAGCATCTTCAGGTACCAACCATGAGCCGCCAATACATAACACGCTGTCTAGCGCGAGATAATCACGGTAATTGGCGAGGGAGATCCCGCCAGTTGGGCAGAAGCGAACTTGAGAGAAAGGTCCTGCAATTGCTTTGAGCGCTTTCACGCCACCATTGGCTTCGGCTGGGAAGAATTTGAATTCTTTAAGCCCATAGTTCATGCCCGCCATTAATTCAGATACAGTGGAAATCCCAGGAATTAATGGAATACTGCCTTGATTTGCAGCCGCTAATAACTCGTCCGTTAAACCGGGACTGATAGCAAATTGCGCACCCGCTTGTGTCACTTCTGCTAGCTGTTTTGCATTGATGACAGTACCAGCGCCGACAATCGCTTCAGGGACTTCTTCAGCAATCAGTCGGATAGCTTCGATAGCGCATTCCGTTCTCAACGTGACTTCCAATATTTTGATACCGCCTTTGAGTAAGGCTTTTGCTAAAGGAACGGCTTGCTCGAGTTTTTTGATCACAATGACAGGAACAACAGGACCTTGTTTTAGAACATCTTCAGCGGTCATTTTCCAATTATTCATAATAAATCCTATTAAGCGGTATAAATTAAAAATTAATGCTGCAAGCACCTTCTTCGGCGCCAGATAAATGTTGTCTTAATGCACCAAACAGCTCTCGACCACAACCCACTCGTTCTGCACTCAGGTCAGCTTGATAAGGTTGACGAGCAGATAAAATTTGTTCGTCCACGAGAAGCTCAATCTCTCCCGTTAATGCATTAACGCGAATTAAATCACCATCTTGGACTTTTGCAAGTAAGCCGCCATTGTAAGCTTCTGGCGTGACATGAATAGCGGAAGGCACTTTACCCGATGCTCCCGACAACCGTCCGTCAGTGACTAACGCTACTTTATAGCCTTTGTCCAATAATACCCCGAGTGGTGGCATTAATTTATGTAATTCAGGCATGCCATTCGCAGATGGTCCTTGGAAACGAACCACAATGACGCAGTCTCTGTCTAATTCACCAGCTTCAAAACGTGGTGCAATATCATTTTGATTATTGAACACGATGGCTGGGGCTTCAATCACTTGGTTTTCAACGGGTACGGCTGAGGTTTTCATCACAGCGCGACCGAGATTTCCAGACAGTAGTTTAGTCCCACCATGATGGGAGAAAGGATGATCAATATCAGCAATCACTTCAAGATCATAAGAATTTTTTGCCCCTTCACGCCAAGATAATTGACCGTTGTCCAACCAAGGTTCGAGGGTATAGCGTGATAGCCCAAATCCGGCAACGGTGTGAACGTCATCATGGAGTAAACCTTTAGCAAGGAGCTGGCGGATCAACAATTGAATGCCACCGGCCGCTTGGAATTGGTTAATATCGGCTTGGCCATTTGGATAAATACGGCAAATCAGCGGAACGACAGCAGAAAGATCAGAGAAATCATCCCAATTGATAATGATGCCAGCAGCACGTGCAATCGCCACCAGATGCATGGTGAGGTTGGTGGATCCCCCTGTTGCCAGAAGCGCTACAATACCATTCACAATGACTTTTTCATCAACCAGTTTACCAATCGGTAAATAATTTCCTGATTGCTCAGTAAGACGTGTAATTTGGCGAGCTGCAGCATGAGTAAGTTCATCACGTAATGGGGAATCAGGCGGAACAAAGGAAGAGCCAGGTAAATGTAGTCCCATCACTTCCATCACCATTTGGTTAGAGTTTGCAGTGCCGTAAAATGTGCAGGTACCAATGCTGTGATAGGACGCGGCTTCAGCATCAAGTAATGCATTACGATCCACTTTTCCTTCAACATATAGCTGACGAATTCTCACTTTTTCTTTGTTGGGCAAGCCTGTGCTCATAGGACCTGCGGGGACAAAAACGGCGGGTAGATGCCCAAAAGAGAGCGCGCCCATCATCAGCCCTGGAACAATTTTGTCGCAGATCCCTAAATAGAGCGCACCATCGAACATATTGTGGGAAAGGCCGATGGCAGTGGACATCGCGATAACATCACGGCTCAGTAATGAGAGCTCCATACCATCTTGTCCTTGGGTAACGCCATCACACATGGCAGGAACACCAGCGGCTACTTGCCCAATGGCGCCATTTTCAAGTAATGCTTGTTTCAGCTGGTCAGGGTAGCGGTCATAGGGGCGATGGGCGGAAAGCATGTCGTTATAGGAGTTAATGATAGCGATATCGGAACGGGTCATGCTTTTGAGTATGCTTTTTTCTTCGCTTTGGCAGGCGGCAAAACCATGAGCCAGATTCCCACACGCTAATTCAGCGCGATGCACAGTACTGCTACGAGCCTGTTCAATTTTTTCGAGATAGGCTTTTCGAGTCTCTTTAGAACGCTCGATGATACGTTGGGTGATCTGTAAAATGTGGTCATTGACCTTCGTTGAAGGCGTGACGTCAGAAATATTTTTGCTCATGATAATGGCTCCATTATACAAACAGTATTCTTTATGTTACCGGTAACATTGTTCAATGAAAAAACAATTGTTGCAATGATAAAAATGAAGATTTCGACATATATGTGATCTGAATCAAGAGGAGGATCGGAGAGAAATTGGGAGTAATCGTGACCATTTCAGCCTAACAGAATGATAAATAATAACTATAATGAGTTAGTCGATGGCATTGAGATAAAAATCAAGTAGGGAAATATGGCTGGGTTGAAAAAACGTAATCCGCTTGGGTGGCTGTTAGGTATTTTTTGGTTGTGCTCAAGCAGCGTTCAAGCGACAGAAGTGCCTGAAGTGGTCTTAACCACTGGATCTTACGGCGTTTTAGAGAAGGTGATTTCAGCCAGCCAAGGTAGTTCTGCGGAGCAAAAAATGGCGAATGCCACTGCTATTTTGTTGGGCACCCCGTACAACAATCGCACTTTAAATATGGATGCATTCTCTGCTGAACGGTTAATCATTGATTTAAAAGCCGTTGATTGCATGACATTTATTGAGTATAGCGAAGCCTTTAAACATGCGGATGATGCTGAACAATTTGCCTCATATTTAGAAAAAGTACGCTATGTCGATGCAAAAGTCGCATTTAATCAACGTCGTCATTTCTTTTCTGATTGGGCGGAAGGGGAGCATAAAATTGTCTCTGATATAACGGCTCAATTAAGCCCCCATACGGTTTTTGTTAATAAACAACTTAATAAAAAAAGTAACGGTGACCCTATTATTGCTACGGTTAAAATAACACCAAGAGTGATTAGTTATGTCCCAACTCGATTTATTGATAGAGCACTACTGAAGCAGTTAAAAACAGGGGATTACATTGGTATTTATTCCTCAGCATCAGGATTGGATGTTACCCATGTGGGGGTTGTGATTCGAGAAGGGGAAAAGGTGCTATTTCGCCATGCTTCTTCACAACGAAAAAATTTACGGGTAATGGATGTCGAGCTATTTTCGTATCTTCAAGGAAAAAGTGGAATTATGGTATTTAGATAAAGTCGGTTTTAAAGTTAAGCTATCTAATTACCTATTTTTTAATGTTAATTACGCCCGTCTTATTTTAAATAAATTTTAATTTTTAAAATAAACTTAAATCGTAAGTACAAGTGATTTTTAGTTACTAATCATTGCCATAACCGTGTAAATTGTAAGACATTATTAAATTAGAGATGTTTTAATAATAGTTTCACATGGTTAAAACAACTACTGATATTAAAAAAATATTTTATAAAGCAATGAATTACAACCCAGAGTAGTAAAGATTAAAAATTAAAATCATAATGACACCTTAAATTCCTATCAATAATAGTTAATTCGATTGTTTTTATCTATTTTAAAAAAAATAGATTGTTTTTATAATGCCCATTAATGTTTGATTAGATTCTTTATATTGAGGTGAGCGTGTACATGTCGGAAAAACAAAATATTTATGCTTTGCTTGGCAATCATCTTCGTAAAGCTAGGGTACGTAAAGGGTTATCAGGACAGGAGTTGGCGGCTATTATTCAGCTTAGCCAGCAGCAGGTATCTCGATATGAATTGGGTGTTAACAAGCTAAGTTTAGATAAATTAATCGAGATTGCTATTTTACTTGAAATTGATATTCATGAAATTACCACTATGATTGCACGTCAGTTTGAGAAAGAGAGGATTAATTCAAGTGAGCTAGCATTAGCGAGTTTTTAATTTATTTTATCTTATCTTGAAATCTTATAGATTAATAAAACTACAATGATTAAATGATTTTAATTATTAATGCTATCTTTAACGTATTAATTAAATTTCATAAATCTGATGATTCTGCTTTTAAATGATAAAAGCAGATAACGATTAAATTCAATTAGATTATTTTTATAAAAGTATTCATATTTTGTTTTTTTGATTCATTTAATTTACGCTTTTTTTAATGTTTGTTCATATTTAAGACGATTCTTTGCGCAAAGTTCTCATGGTTTTATCGAGGTCGGTGTGCTTAAATGTGCGACAATTCAACATGGAAAAAGGGCAGTTTTAAATGGCTAGGGCAATATGGATATTTGTCATATTCCTACTTGTCGGTTGTTCAACGACACCTTCAAAAACGGGTTACTATCTCGATCAGAGTTACCCGTCACAGAATACCAGCGAGCGTATTCAATTTATTGTTCTGCATTACACTGTTTCTGATGATGCCCACTCAATTAAAATATTAACGAAAGGAAAGGTGAGTTCCCATTACCTCATTCCTAGTCAACCTGCACAAAAAAATGGTCAGCCTGTCATTTTACAACTTGTTCCTGAGCGCTTGAAAGCGTGGCATGCAGGGGATAGCCGTTGGCAATATCATCACGGGCTTAATGATAGCTCGATTGGTATTGAAATCGTTAATGAAGGTTTGGTGAGAAAAAATGGTCAAGATATCTGGCCGCCTTTTAATGACTCGCAGATAGATGCGTTGATCCCGCTATTGAAAGACATTATGCAACGTTATGACATTCCTCCAGAAAATGTCATTGGCCATAGTGATATCGCCCCGCTGCGTAAACAAGATCCGGGTCGTGCATTCCCGTGGCAATCATTAGCGCTGCATGGGATTGGCGCTTGGCCAGACCCTCAAACCGTTAATAAGTATTTAGCAGGGCGGCAGATTAATGCATCTGTCAGTGTGTTAAACCTACAAAAAGCATTGAAATTTTATGGCTATGCAGGGATCCCACTGACAGGAAAATTAGATAAAGAAACGAAACAGACGTTACGTGCATTCCAAATGCATTATCGTCCACGGGATATTGATGGGCGGGCAGATGCAGAAACGGAAGCTATCGCTTTAGCCTTGATTGAAAAATATCGCAATATGCCGAAGTTCAAACAATCTTTGAAATCGAATAAATCGGAAAGTGCGTCCAATCAACAGGGTGATTAGCCCGCCAGTAACATGATTAATTGAAGAAGTGCGGGGAGATCCCGCACTTTTGCTTGCTAGCGATTAGCGCCATATTCATGGCTGATTTCTTTAGCGGCTTTGATCATCATCGCTCCCAGCTCTGTTACCCGATCATCGGTGATCCGCGAAAGTGGTCCAGAAATTGAGATCGCGGCAAATGCCTCTTTATGCTCATCATAAATACAGGCACCAATACATCTTAACCCCAGCGCATGCTCTTCATCATCATAAGAAAATCCTTGTTTTTTAGCTTGTTGCAGATTTTCTTTCAATGCTGATGGATTAGTTAATGTATGCGGTGTATAGGCATGTAAGCCTTTTTTGCCCAGTAATGGAATTAGCTGCTCTTCAGGCAAATTGGCAATAAACGCTTTTCCTGCACCCGATGCATGTAATGGCAGCTTTCCGCCAATTGGGGCAGACATGCGCATTAACGCATTACATTGCACCTGGTCAACAATCACAGCGTCATATTCTGTGTGATCCAAAATCGCTAAATTGACGGTTTCGCCAGATTCTTCCATCAAACGGCGTAATATTGGATGGACAAGGGCTAATAAATTACGACTTTCAAGGAAGCTACTGCCGATGATAAAGGCATGAGAAGCGATGACCCACAACCCAAGATCCCCTGTCTGGCGCACAAAACCGTGCTGTTCGAGGGTCATTAATAAGCGGTGAGTCGTGGAATTAGGTAAACCAGCTTGAAGGGCTAAATCGGTGAGGGCGATCCCCCCAGTTGATTCAGAAATGTATTCCAAAAGCGTCAGTCCACGGCTTAAGGATTGAACTTGTCCGGCAGCCGTAGCGCCACTCGCAGGTCCTTTTGCCTTCTTTATTTTTTTAGTAATGGGTGTAGCCGCCATCAAGTGTCTCCTGACAGGAATGAGTATTCGTTTCTATTATGAATGATTTCATTCAAAAATACTCATCGGATCAGCAAAAAGTCGATCTTTGGCAACCTGAAAAACTCTCATCATAACGACGAATTTTCTCTTCTGAAGTTATGGTAGGATGTGATTCATACAAATTTAGTTTAGTTTCAATTCATTGACGATTTAGCTGTGCGAAGTCACAGCATGGGGCAGATTAAGCCGAGGGATTATCATTTTCAGGAGGACAGTGCAGTGTCCAGCAAGAAAAACCAATTAGAACAACAATTAAAAAATAGAATTCTCGTCCTAGATGGTGCGATGGGAACGATGATCCAACGCCATAAACTCTCTGAAGAGCAGTTTCGCGGCGAGCGTTTTGCAGATTGGCCAAGCGACTTGAAAGGCAACAATGACTTACTTGTGCTAACTCAACCTGAGATTATTCGCGATATCCATAGCCAATATTTTGCGGCAGGGGTGGATATTGTTGAAACCAATACGTTTAACTCCACCACCATTGCGATGGCGGATTATAAAATGGAAGCACTTTCTGCGGAAATAAATGAAACCGCAGCTCGCCTTGCTCGTGAATGTGCCGATGAGTGGACATGTAAAACCCCAGAAAAACCGCGTTATGTGGCTGGGGTTCTGGGACCAACAAACCGTACAGCATCGATCTCCCCTGATGTGAATGATCCGGCCTATCGCAACGTGACGTTTGATCTGCTGGTGGACGCGTATCGTGAATCCACACGATCGCTGATTAAGGGTGGTGTCGATCTGATCATGATCGAAACTATCTTTGACACATTAAATGCAAAAGCGGCGATTTTTGCCGTAGAAACTGAATTTGAATCCCTTGGGATCCACTTGCCTGTGATGATTTCAGGGACTATCACTGATGCTTCGGGGCGAACTTTATCGGGGCAAACCACGGAAGCATTTTACAACTCATTGCGCCACTCTCAGCCGTTATCATTTGGGCTTAATTGCGCATTGGGACCTGATGAACTGCGTCAATATATCGCTGAATTATCTCGTATTTCAGAGTGCTATGTTAGCGCTCACCCCAATGCAGGGTTACCGAATGCATTCGGTGAATACGATCTTGATGCCCAAAATATGGCGCAGCAGATCCGCGAATGGGCGGAGGCTGGCTTTTTAAATATCGTCGGTGGATGCTGTGGTACCACGCCACTTCACATCCAAAAAATGGCACAAGCCGTTGAGGGACTAAAACCTCGCCAGTTACCAAAATTACCTGTGGAATGTCGGTTATCCGGTTTAGAACCGCTGAATATTGGTGCGCAATCTCTATTTGTGAACGTTGGTGAGCGCACTAACGTCACAGGCTCTGCAAAATTTAAGCGTTTAATTAAAGAAGAAAATTACCAAGAAGCCCTTGATATCGCTCGCCAACAAGTGGAAAACGGCGCGCAGATCATCGACATCAATATGGATGAGGGCATGTTAGATTCCCACGCGGCGATGGTGCGTTTTCTGAATTTGATCGCGGGAGAACCTGATATTGCACGAGTGCCTATTATGATCGACTCCTCGAAATGGGACGTGATCGAAAAAGGGCTGAAGTGCATCCAAGGCAAAGGGATCGTGAACTCCATCTCCATGAAAGAGGGGGTTGATGCCTTTATTGAACACGCCAAATTAGTCCGTAAATATGGTGCGGCAATGGTGGTCATGGCGTTCGATGAAGTGGGGCAAGCTGATACCCGCGAGCGTAAAATCGAAATTTGCCGCCGCGCATACCAAATATTAACGGAAACGGTCGGTTTTCCACCTGAAGATATTATTTTTGACCCGAATATTTTTGCAGTTGCTACGGGGATTGAAGAGCATAATAACTATGCTGTTGATTTTATTGAAGTCTGTAAAGATATCAAAGATCAACTGCCCCATGCGTTGATCTCAGGTGGGGTGTCTAACGTCTCTTTCTCATTCCGAGGCAATGATCCGGTGCGTGAGGCAATTCACGCTGTTTTCCTGTATCACGCGATCCGCAATGGGATGGATATGGGGATCGTCAATGCGGGGCAACTGGCCATTTATGACGATCTTCCCGCCGAGCTCAAAAACGCGGTAGAAGATGTGATCCTCAATCGCCGAGAAGACGGCACTGAAAAGCTACTGGAACTGGCTGAAAAATACCGTGGAACAGGAGGACAGGAGCAGCAAGTTCAACAAGCGGAATGGCGCAGCTGGGAAGTGGAAAAACGGCTTGAATACTCGCTAGTGAAAGGGATTACGGAATTTATTATCCAAGATACGGAAGAGACTCGCCAACGTGCGTCAAGCCCGATCGAAGTGATTGAAGGCCCGCTAATGAACGGCATGAACGTGGTGGGTGACTTATTTGGTGAAGGAAAAATGTTCCTGCCCCAAGTGGTGAAATCCGCCCGCGTGATGAAGCAAGCCGTGGCGTACTTAGAGCCGTATATTCAGGAGCTAAAACAGTCGGGAAGCAGTGCAGGTAAAGTATTACTAGCGACGGTGAAAGGGGACGTACACGACATTGGCAAAAATATTGTGGGTGTCGTTTTACAGTGTAATAACTATGAAATCATTGATTTAGGCGTCATGGTGCCGTGTGAAACGATCCTAAAAACCGCCCGGGAACAAAACGTCGATATTATCGGTTTATCGGGTCTGATTACGCCGTCATTGGATGAGATGGTGCATGTGGCAAAGGAGATGGAGCGACAAGGGTTTACCTTACCACTATTGATTGGAGGCGCAACGACCTCGAAAGCTCATACTGCGGTGAAAATCGAGCAAAACTATTCAGGACCTACGGTCTATGTGCAGAACGCATCCCGTACGGTGGGGGTCGTCGCTGCATTACTTTCAGCAACCCAAAAAGCCGAGTTTGTTGCCCGAACGCGTCGTGAGTATGAGACGGTTCGCCTGCAACATGGGCGCAAAAAACCAAGAACGCCACCCGTTACATTAGAAGCCGCTCGCGCTAATGGGGTGAATATTGATTGGCAACAGTACCAGCCGCCGGTTCCTAAATTCCTAGGCGTTCAAGAAGTGACGGCTTCCATTAAAACATTGCGTGACTATATCGATTGGACACCATTCTTTATGACATGGTCATTGGCTGGTAAATACCCGCGAATTCTCGAAGATGAAGTGGTCGGGGAAGAGGCGCGCAAATTGTTGTCTGATGCCAATGCGATGCTCGACACGTTGGAAAGCCAAAACTTACTGACGCCAAAAGGGATTTTTGGAATTTTCCCAGCAAACCGCGTGGTGGATGATGTGGAAATCTATCGTTCCGATGCTCGGGATGAAGTCCAAGTGGTGGCACTTAATTTACGCCAACAAACGTTGAAAACCGATTTTCCGAACTACTGTTTATCCGATTTTGTGGCACCTAAAGAGAGCGGTAAAGCGGATTATATTGGTGCATTTGCCGTGACTGGCGGGTTAGAAGAGGATGAGCTGGCCCAGCAGTATGAAAATACCCACGATGATTATAATAAAATCATGGTGAAAGCCTTGTCTGATCGCTTAGCAGAAGCTTTTGCGGAATATCTGCATCAACAAGTTAGAACCCAGTATTGGGGCTATGCGTCAGAGGAAGCACTGAGCAACGAAGAGTTGATCCGTGAAAATTATCAAGGCATTCGCCCTGCACCGGGTTATGCCGCTTGCCCTGAACACACAGAAAAGGAAAAAATCTGGCAACTTCTGAATGTGGAAGACAAAATTGGTATGAAACTGACTAGCTCTTACGCAATGTGGCCGGGAGCCTCGGTGTCGGGTTGGTACTTTAGTCACCCTGATAGTAAATACTTTGCGGTGGCACAAGTGCAAAAAGATCAAATTGAAGATTATGCCAAACGCAAAGGAATGACGGTCGCAGAATTAGAACGCTGGTTAGCGCCAAACTTAGGCTATGACCCAGAAGATTGATTTGATCCATAAGATTGATTTTTCAGTTATTCGCCTCCATCTTATAGGTAGGAAATCTATTGGGAGCAAATGATGAGCTATGAATTTATAATTGAAGGAAAACTGCCGTCCTCGGTAGTTTATCCTTATCAGATCCAAAATAGCGCCGCGCCAGAGACATTTATGATGAGCGAAGACGCGGTGAGTGCCATGATGAGTATTTTGCAAATCATGGACAAATTGGATACTGAAGATTCATTGACGGAACATTGCTTTAACCAAATTTGGTTAAGAAGCGAGTTAACGCCAGCAAGAGCAGAAGAAATTTATCTGTTCTTGGAAAACCAAGAGCGGGTTGAGCCGATCCCTTCACAAGAGGAAATCGACGCGTTTTATCAAGCGCAACAAGCGGAAGATAAGTTACTCTCTAAAGAAAGTACCAAAGAAGGTATGGTTCCGGTTCATAAATTTGCGACCAATGATGGCTGGTTAATTACAGCGAAAGAGAGTGGATTAATTGCCGAGGTATTTTCAGAAGAATTAGTGGGTGAAAACCATTTTGTGGTTTCCCAAATATCGACGCTATGCAAAATTAGCCATCAAAAATTGGAATTGATTTTAATTGAGTGGGGTAAGTTTAATTTATTTGCCAGTAAGCATGGCGGATATCGCGTTAATTAATTTTGCGCATTAAGACAATTTAATTATTAATTAGAGGGTGATTAGCTCGTTTTATAACCAATTACGATAATCACCCAAATTATTTTCTTAAAAATTCACATCATTTGGTTATTTTCTGCTTATAGTCCTTATGATTTTTGTATGGGAATGATATCTTATATAGCAGTGGTCAATGCCAAGCTGTGAGTAAATGTCATGAAATTACCCTCTCTCTTATTTAGTTTCTGCATTATCTGTGCCCCTTATGTGCAAGCAGAGCCAATAGAGTCGGGTTCGTTTCATAACCAGCCAACCAAAGCGGCTGCTAACCAATCTTCCAACCCAATTATCACCCCTGTGGTTTTGACGCCTCAGGCGGACTCCGCTTTAGTTGAACCTTTACCTAAAGCCCTTGAAGTGACTGAGCCAAGCAACCTTCCAACCGATTTTCAAAGCAGTATTAAAGAGGCCAATGCGGGTAAAGTTGATGCCATGATTGACGTGGGTGTCGCTTATTTGGATGGCACAGACTTTCTCGATTCCGATGAAAATAAAGCCTATTACTGGTTTAAGAAAGCTTCTGATTTAAATAGCAATGATGGTGATTACTACATCGGGATGCTGGCACAGCGCAAAAAGGATTATGAGCAAGCGGGTAATTGGTATCGTAAATGCGCCGAAAAAGGCGATGCATACTGCCAATATGCGATGGGCTATTTATTTGAGCGTGGTTTAGGTGTCGAAAAAGACTATAAACAAGCTCGCGCTTGGTATTATGAGGCCGCAGAACAAGAGCAAGAGTATGCACAGTTTGCCATTGGGTTGTTCTACCATGATGGGCTTGGTGGTGATATTGACTACAATAAAGCTTTTACATGGTATGAGCGCAGTGCACGTAATGGCGTAGCCTCTGCCGTGAACAACTTAGCCGTGATGTATGAAAATGGCGAAGGCATGGAAAAAGATGAGGATACGGCGATTTACCTGTATCGCCAAGCCGCGAACATGGGCTCCCCAGTTGCACAAAAAAATATGGGAGACTTTTACAGCAAAGGTCATCCGCTCGTTGAGCAAAATAACTACCAAGCCGTTTACTGGTATAAGCGCGCGGCAAACCAAGGTGAATTTTCGGCTCAATATGCGTTAGCGCAAGCGTATGAGACAGGCGATGGCGTTGGGCAAGACCTGAGCGAAGCCTTCAAATGGTACCAAATGGCGGCAGATAATGAATCTGCTGAAGCCGCTATGAAAGTGGCTGAGTATTATGAAAAAGGCCTTGGCGGCGTTAAACCGGATATGGCGAAAGCGACCCAGTGGTATATCGAATTAGCGGATTCAGATATTGTCGACGCACAATTAAAGTTAGCGAATTTATATCTGGCAGGTCAGTTGAAAGATGTTGAGATCCAGCAGATTGTGAAGTGGCTGGAAGTTACTAAAGAAGACAATATGGAAGCAAAAAACCAGTTAGCGATTTTTTATCTGACTGGAACTGGGGTTCAGCAAGATAGCCAAAAAGCACGGGAGCTTTTGGAGTCTGCGGCATTCAAAGAAAACAGTGATGCGCAAAATAACCTCGGCGTAATGTATGCCCGAGGAGAAGGTGGCAGTAAAAATATTTTCCGCGCTATTATGTGGTTTGAGCGTGCGGATAAACTGGGTAATGTGACCGCAAAAAATAACTTAGCATTATTGCAAAAAGACCATAATGCAAAAGCGAATATGCTGCAATATACAGAAAGTGTAAAAAATTCATTGCCTTCTAAAAAATGAATCACTGAAAGAATCCATTCCATTTCATTTAAAAGCCAATAACCTTATTAATACTGTTGGCTTTTAATCATCTCTATCTATTTTGCTGTTTTCATCGTAATGACAAATATCATTTTGATATTCTTAAAAATTACTTTCTTACTCTTTCTTTTAAGATAATTACGTATTTCTACACCATAAAATTTATCAATCTTTGTGAATTAGGAAGCTATTTTTATTTAGCTAAATAATGAAGTATAGTTTTATTAACTGGTTCTTTGTTGAGTCTTTGTTGTAAATCTCTCCATTAGATTAGAACGAGTTTAGTTGTTTTTTGAGCATGAAAAAATGAGGTGTTAAATGAGCACTTATTGTTTTTTTATTAAATCTGACGAAGTTGTTGCGTTAGAGATGACTGAAACCCAAAATGCTACCGAGTTAGTGAATATGGGTTACCAAAAGCAGTTTGAAGAGATTGAGGCGAATAGCAAAGAATTAGCGTTAGCGCGCTTTGCAGATATTCGCGGAGAAGAGCTAAAAAGCACTTATGCTTTTGCAGGTGAGTCGACGTTTAGTGGGCTGATTACCTCTTTCCTAAGTCGTTAAATTTATTTTTATTAGCAAGTCAAACGGGCAATCAAAAGATTGCCCGTTATCGTTTATGGATTGCTATTATTTATGGTTAGCTATCCGCTATCACTCAAAAAGATTATTGTGCAGTGTGCGAACAATCTCTTCCGCGTCGTTACCTGGCACAAGCAGACAAATATTATGGCTGCTAGCACCGTAGCTGATCATACGGATATTAAAGGATTCCAACGCGCCGAAAATCTGTTTGCCGAGCCCGTTCACTTGTGAAAGTTGGTTACCAATAATCGCCACCAGAGCCAGGTTTTCTTCCACTTCTACACGGCACAGTGCGGATAATTCGGTCATTAAGGCATTAGTCAGCAAGCTACCATTAGTGCCTGTTGAGCCCGTTGTATCTAATGTCAGTGCGACACTCACTTCCGACGTGGTGATCAAATCCACGGAAATATTATGGCGCAGCAAGATAGTAAAAATCTCTGCCAGGAAACCACGTGCATGCAGCATTTTCAAACTGTGCAAGGTCAGTAACGTTTGTTTGCGGCGTAATGCGAGCGCTCTAAATTGCGGAGGGTTTTCCGTTTGGTCGCTGACAATCGTCCCGCCTGCTTCTGGGGCTTTACTCGAGCCGACGAATACAGGGATCCCCGCACGCACTGCGGGTAATAACGTGGCTGGATGCAGAATTTTTGCTCCGAAAGTTGCCATTTCAGCGGCTTCATCAAAGGCGATTTCATCGATTTTTTGGGCATTCGGCACCACACGAGGGTCGGTGGTGTAAATGCCGGGTACATCCGTCCAAATATCTACGCGGGATAGGTTCAATACTTCAGCCAGTAAGGCAGCGGTATAGTCACTTCCTCCGCGCCCTAGTGTGGTAGTGCGCCCTTTGGCATCACGCCCAATAAACCCTTGAGTGATAACAATCGATTCGGCTAAGCGTGGAAGTAATTGCTGCTGTGCGAGCACTTGTAGCTGTTCAAGATCCGGCTCAGCACGACCAAAGCTTTCATTGGTTCTCATCACTTTACGGACATCAAACCATTGTGAGGATGCCCCGCGCTGGCGCAATACTTCCACAAACAGTAATGTGGACATAATCTCACCGTGGCTGACCATTTCGTCCGTTAAGGCATCAGAAGTGGCAAGAGAGGCGGAATCAGCTAAATGAGCGATGTTCTCAAGTAGACGGTCGATTTCTTCGCGAATAACGTTCGCAGTTTGCAGGTGTTCGATAATGTCATACTGAGTCTGTTTGACTCTTTGCAGTAGCTCATTGCGTTTATCAGTGTCGCAGCCTTCAGCGAGTTCAATGAGTAAGTTGGTGATCCCTGCACTTGCAGAAAGCACAACCACACGAACTTGATCATTTGCCAGTACGATATCTGCACTTTTATTCATGGCGTCGAAGTTAGCGACGCTTGTGCCGCCGAATTTTGCGATAACAAACTGATTACTGCCAGCTACTGTATTCATTTTCCAATCCCTTTAATTAAACCGCCTATCTTTAAATAATGCATGAACCCAAAATAATTCCTGCGGCGCAGGCCGAATACGGCACGACATCAACAGCTTGAAATACGTTGGAGTAATAGATTTATCGACTTTGGCACGTATCGTCAATAATGAATCGAGGTAAATCAGTAATTCTAATGATGGGCAAATGATTATCGGTTTTCTCAATATCATTTTTGGGATGAGATGACAGTGGCCGTTAGGTTTGGGAGAATAGACCTAACAACAGCAGATTATGAGAACGCAGAAAACCGATAAGCTTCGTGTCCTCGGCGAGTTACAATCTATTATTATTTGAAATTGTTTTGGAGGTGTTATCCATGAAAAGTATCAATCCAAGCCAGACGGCGGCATGGCGAGCGCTAGAGCAGCATTATGCAGACATGAAAAATGTGCATATGCGTGACTTATTTGCACAAGATAAACAGCGCTTTACGAAGTTTTCAGCCACTTTTGATGACCAAATCTTAGTGGATTTCTCCAAAAACCGTATTACACAAGAGACATTGGACAAACTTTTGGCATTAGCCAAAGAAACGCAACTGGAAGATGCAATCAAAAGTCTGTTCAGTGGTGAGAAAATCAACCGCACTGAAGATCGTGCTGTGCTGCATACCGCATTACGTAACCGCGACAATACCCCAGTGCTGGTGGATGGCAAAGATGTGATGCCAGAAGTGAACGCGGTACTGGAAAAAATGCAGCAATTCAGCGCACGCATTATCAGTGGCGAGTGGAAAGGATACACCGGTAAAGCCATTACTGATGTGGTGAACATTGGGATTGGTGGTTCAGATCTGGGACCATTTATGGTGACTGAGGCGCTACGTCCTTATAAGAACCATTTAAATATGCATTTTGTTTCTAACGTTGATGGTACTCAAATTGCAGAAACATTGAAGGATCTCAATCCTGAAACTACGTTATTCCTGATTGCATCGAAAACATTTACGACGCAAGAAACCATGACCAATGCGCATTCAGCGCGTGAGTGGTTATTGACGTTTGCCAAAGATGAAAAACATATTGCGAAGCATTTTGTGGCGCTTTCAACGAACAGCGAACAAGTCGCAAAATTTGGTATTGATACCAATAACATGTTTGAATTCTGGGATTGGGTTGGTGGTCGTTACTCTCTGTGGTCAGCGATTGGTTTGTCTATCATCTTATCCGTCGGTTATGAGAATTTCGTTCAATTACTGAGCGGTGCTCATGCAATGGATAAGCACTTCACGCAAACGCCTCTAGAAAGCAATATCCCTGTTTTATTAGCGCTGATCGGCATCTGGTACAACAACTTTTTTGGTTCAGAAACTGAAGCGATTCTCCCATACGACCAATACATGCATCGCTTTGCCGCCTATTTCCAACAAGGCAATATGGAATCAAACGGGAAATATATTGACCGTAATGGCAATGCAGTCACTTACCAAACAGGTCCGATTATTTGGGGTGAACCGGGAACTAACGGGCAACATGCGTTTTACCAGTTAATTCACCAAGGGACAAAAATGATCCCATGTGACTTTATTGCGCCGGCAGTGACACATAACCCGCTGGGGGATCACCATGCTAAGTTGCTGTCTAACTTCTTTGCACAAACGGAAGCATTAGCCTTCGGTAAAACCCGTGAAGTGGTGGATGCTGAATTTGCTGCGCAAGGTAAAACTGTCAAAGAGATGGAATATGTGGCGCCTTACAAAGTGTTTGAAGGCAACCGCCCAACTAACTCTATTTTACTTAAAGAGATCACTCCGTATTCATTAGGGGCGCTGATCGCTATGTATGAGCATAAAATCTTTACCCAAGGTGCAATTTTGAATATTTTCACCTTTGACCAATGGGGGGTTGAGTTAGGTAAGCAACTGGCGAGCCGTATTCTGCCTGAATTGGAAAATAGCCAAGCGGTAGAGAGCCATGATAGCTCTACCAATGGGCTGATTAATTGCTATAAAAACTGGCGTTAATGGCGTTTTTTTAAGCGACTAATAGCCTGTAATTGGCAGGCTATTAGTATCCTAATAAAATACGATTTTTAAGCTAACTCATTATAAATCAAATATTTTTCACAAAATTTTTACAATTTGTGTTGAATTAGCGACTTTTTATATAAATTGTTATCTATCTTTAACCTTGCACAATAACAACGTGCTATTCTATCGCCCAATAATTTAGATGAACGATGCTGGTTGTGGCTTTAATACGCTAGACGTTAACAAGCTTGAGTAGCAATCAGGGGATAACCATAATTACTATGGTGGAATTTGATTGAATGCCTGAAACGATTTTTACCTCTCACCCGATAAACTGGTTAGAAGAGGGCGACGAGAGTGTTCCTGAAAGTGTATTAGATTGGTTGCAAGAGCAAGGGTCGATGACCAAGCGGTTTGAGCAGCATAGTCAGAAAGTGACGGTAATACCTTATTTAGAACGCTATATCTCACTGGATATGCTCACCGCCGACGAACAAAAATGCTTACCAATTAGTGAGCGTTATTGGCTACGGGAAGTGATTATGTATGGGGATAATATCCCTTGGTTGATTGGCAGAACGCTGATCCCAGAAGAGACGCTCACTGATAATGACAAAAAATTAGTGGATATTGGGCGTGTCCCATTAGGGCGCTACCTCTTTAGTCATGAAAACCTAACCCGAGATTATATTGAAATGGGATCCAGCGCTGACCGCTGGGTACGCCGCTCCCTACTTAGATTGTCCCAAAAACCATTATTATTAACCGAAATATTTTTACCTGAATCACCTGCATATAGATAACTATCTAACATAATTCAAATAACGTTTATGGGTAAAATAGAAGCATAAAGGAGCACGATAACGTGGAGGGAAGTATGGCGCTAAGTAAATGGCATGCATACAGCCGTTTAATGCGTATTGATAGACCTATTGGCTCACTGTTATTACTGTGGCCAACCTATTGGGCGCTGTGGATTGCCGCCCAAGGCACGCCAAGTTTGCATATTCTGATTGTCTTTACGGCCGGTGTATTTTTAATGCGTGCCGCAGGCTGTGTTATCAATGACTTTGCTGATCGTAATTTCGATGGGCATGTAGAAAGAACTAAACACCGACCACTGCCTAGCGGTGATGTTACGGAAAAAGAAGCAAAAATTCTATTTGCTGCGTTGGTAGGGCTCTCTTTCTTATTGGTATTGAGTCTGAATACCATGACCATCTGGTTATCGGTCGCAGGCTTAGCGCTAGCGTGGATCTACCCGTTTGTGAAACGTGTGAGCCATTTGCCTCAAGTAGTCTTGGGCGCTGCATTTGGCTGGTCAATCCCGATGGGATTCTCAGCAGTTAGTGAGTCCTTACCACTAGTTTGTTGGTTACTGTTTTTAGTGAATATCATCTGGTCAGTGATTTATGACACGCAGTATGCCATGGTCGATCGTAACGATGATTTAAAAATTGGCGTGAAATCAACGGCGATTCTGTTCGGTCAATATGACAAGCTGATTATTGGTTTGCTGCAAATTGTGATGGTTGGCTTGCTGGTGGTGATTGGCTCATTGGCTAACTTAGGCATGGTTTATTATGGTTCGTTAGTGCTAGCCGCTGCGCTGTTTGTTTATCAACAGCAATTGATGGTGAACCGAGAACGAGCGCCGTGTTTCAAAGCGTTTATGAATAATAACTATGTTGGCTTTATTCTGTTTATCGGTATGGTGATTAGTTATTTTTAACCGCTAAAACGGGATAAGAAAAAGGGTAATGCAGATGCATTACCCTTTTTTATTGCTGAATATCATTGAGTTGCGATATTACTCTTGCGAGGTTTCTGAGTCTTCATCAGCACTTTCCGGCGTATTTTTCGGCGCTGGTTTTGGTGCAGAAAGTTCTTCAGTTTGGCTAACGCTCTCAATGGTCAGACGGATTTCCGGTGACATCAAGCGTGCAAGCACGGCGTACAAGTTCTTCGCATTCGTCGAGAAAATATCATTCTCGTTATTGTCGATATAGCCTTCTTCTTTGAGGGTATCGACCAGTGTTGAGAACACGGCTTTATCAAAGAATTCAGGGGCGTTAATACCGTGCAGAACGGACAGACGCTGCGCGAGCATACGACTCTCTTTCTCTAACGTATTGCGGCTGACTTCTGGGCTTGCATTGAGCAATGACAGTGTAATGGCGTAGCGTTGCAGTGTTTCACGAACACCAGCTGCCAGTAGCTGTAACGGACGGATACGGCGAGGATTTAACACCACCATATTCTCATCTTTCAAGCAGATCAGTTGTTGGTTATTCAGCTCATCAATCAATGTATCCACTGTTTCCGTAAGCGCGTTTGCGTCATAACGCATAAACAGCTCAGCTTTCAGGAATGGATAAATCAGCGCAACTTGCTGGTGGATTGCATCACGGCTAATGCGCTCATGGTGCAGCACAATGCTGGCGATAAGCGAAGGCAGAACCAGTAAGTGATGAATATTGTTACGGTAATAGGTCATTAAGACGGCATTTTCGCGTGGCAGAATAATAATATCCCCCATGCTGTCTTTTTCGACTTCAAACTTGTTCATCTGCAAAGCGTGTTCAAGCAGCTCTTCAGCCGTTTTGTTCGGCGTAGTTGCATCGGCAGTGTAAGGCACATTGCGCAGTAGCTGTAGATAGCACTCGATTTGTTCAAGCAGTTGTTCACGGGTGAGCGAGCGCTGACGTGAAGCCAACAATGCCGTTGAACATAGGTTAATCGCGTTGGCAGCTGCCGCATTATTGATATTCACCATAATGTTATCGGCTAAGCTGCTGACGGTTGGGTTTAACCAGCTCGGGCGCTGTGGTTCAATCGGGTCGATAGATTCACGCCAATTTGGTACGCGGTTATTTAAGTACTGGGTCAGTGAAATTGGTTGCCCAAAGTTCACATAACCTTGACCCAAATTACGTAGTTTACGCAGACCACGTACCATGGAGAAGAAGCCTTCTTTCTCTTTCTCAGCGCCACGCAGCTCTTTTGCGTAAGTTCCTACTTCCATCACATGCTCGTAACCAATATAGATAGGAACGATGGTGATAGGGCGGGAGTCTCCGCGTAGCATCGCTTGTAGGGTCATCGACAAGGTACCAGTTTTCGGTTCCAGTAAGCGACCTGTACGTGAACGACCGCCTTCCACAAAGTATTCAATCGAATAGCCGCGAGCAAATAGCTCACTGAGGTATTCGCGGAATACGGTGGAATAGAGTTTATTGCCTTTGAACGTACGGCGAATAAAGAATGCACCTAAACGGCGGAAAATAGGACCGGCTGGCCAAAAGTTAAGGTTAATACCCGCCGCAATGTGTGGTGGCACCAAGCCTTGGTGATAAAGCACATAAGAAAGCAGCAGGTAGTCCATATGGCTACGGTGAGAGGGCACATACACAATTTCGTGACCATCTTGCGCCAGCTGGCGAACGCGCTCAGCATGTTGAACATTGATCCCTTGGTATAAGCGGTTCCATGTCCAACCGAGTACACGGTCAGTCAGTCGCACTGCTTCATAAGAGAAGTTAGCTGCAATCTCTTCCATCATCGCCACGGCATTTTGCTGGGCTTTTTGTAATGGGATTTTTTTACTGCGCGCTTCGTCTTCAACGGCTTTTTCAATCGCTTTAGAGGATAGCAGCTTATTAAATAGCTCATAACGGGCAGGCAGTTTTGGCCCGACCGCAGCTAAACGCTGACGAGAGTAGTGAATACGTGCTACGCGAGCAAGTTTATTGGCAATGATGGTGTCGGTGCCATGTTCTTGCGCCATCTGGCCAAGAGAAATACTCGGAGAGAAACGTACAAAGCTATCGCGCCCTAACCACAGGACTGCAAAGAATTTTTGCACACCGTTTAAGAGTTTTAGCGGGGCAGGCTTATGCCCTTCGCGACCCGGCGCACGTCCAAACATGACGGATGCAGGTAGCATTTGAATATCAAGATTTGGATTGTTTTTATGCAAATCCAGATACGCATGGAATATTTTTACTGACTCTTTACGTGGATCTGGGGAGTAGTAACGGAACACGCGCGGACCATCATCAATAAACACATAGGCTGGAAGCTTGGTGCCATTGATGTCGTTATCCACTAGCGGATCAGGTAAACCAATCGCTAAGCATTGTTGGCGAAGCGTGAGCAGGTCGGACTTTGAGTGATATGGCAAGACGTACAGCGTTGGCTTGCTTGGGTCAAGCTGTAACTCTGTTATCGGATCCGTTGGGATTAGTTTACTTTTTACCAATAATTTCAGTGGTAAATTCAACGTGTTGTAATATATTTTACGCCATAGTGACATAAATGATTATAGCCTCTTGTTAGTAATGCTGCGCAATCATAGCAGAAAGCAACGTTTAGATCTGTTATCGATAATTCACTTTGACTGCAAAAGTTGATTATTGTTTAAAAATTAAGGAAAAAATATGGCAAGTCAAACTAAGGGACTCACTCGAGTCATCAAAGCGGCTGGATACTCCCTTAAAGGTTTAAAAGCAGCATGGGTAAATGAAGCTGCATTTCGTCAAGAAGCGATTGCTGCTATCATTGCGATAATTATAGCTTTTTACTTGGATATTAGCCAAATTGACAGAGTTTTGTTGATTGGTTCAGTTGTATTAGTCGCAATCGTTGAGTTAATTAACAGTGCAATTGAGGCGGTTGTTGATCGTATTGGCAGTGAATACCATGAATTATCTGGGCGAGCGAAAGATATCGGCTCCGCAGCCGTGTTCGTCACGATAGGATTAGCTCTGTTTATCTGGGGAACCGTATTATGGGCACGTTATTTTACGGCTTAGTGGGCTAAAAACAGTAAAAGAGATAAAAAGCCAGAAATTCATCAACAAAAGCAGGTTTTGGCTAATTTAACAGTTCCCAATACCCATTTACCTGTATATACTCACAGTCTGACTGTATAAACAAACAGGGGAACGGGATGAAAGCACTGACAGCTCGACAACAGCAAGTTTACGATCTGGTGCGTGACCACATTTCGCAAACGGGCATGCCACCAACACGCGCTGAGATAGCAGCAAGTTTGGGTTTTCGTTCGCCTAATGCGGCAGAAGAACATTTAAAAGCCTTAGCTCGTAAAGGGGTAATTGAGATTGTTTCTGGAGCTTCCAGAGGCATTCGTCTGTTGTTAGAAGAAGAATCCGAAGATTTAGGACTTCCTCTGATTGGACGTGTTGCTGCTGGCGAACCATTGCTTGCACAAGAACATATTGAAAGCCATTACCAAGTCGACCCAGAATTATTTAAACCACACGCAGACTTTTTATTACGCGTAAATGGTATGTCGATGAAAGATATCGGTATCATGGATGGTGATTTACTTGCGGTACATAAAACACAGAATGTCCATAATGGGCAAATTGTTGTGGCACGTATCGAAGATGAAGTTACTGTTAAACGCTTTAAGCAACAAGGCAATCGCGTTGAGCTTATTGCTGAAAACTCTGATTTTGCACCAATTGTGGTTGATTTACGCGAACAGAATTTTACTATCGAAGGTCTAGCTGTTGGGGTTATCCGTAACAGTGACTGGCATTGATGATGAGTGATTGAGTCTGGCAGCAGACTCAATATCTCTATTTTTTGAATAGCCTTTCTTTATATAGCTATTTTCATACTGTTTTTCTTTATATAGCCATCTTCCATGTTGCTATATAGCTTCCTTTATTTTACTTCCTGTAGACCACTTATTCTATATCACTTCTTTTTTGAACTGACCGTGGCGTGATGGTTATGCTCACAGTGTTCATGATCTTGGCAATTGGAAATCTCAAAACATTTTTGACATAAACCATGGTTTTCTACCACCGTATGCCTGAGATGAAAATGATTTTCTTCCGCTAGTGTGCTAATCGCTTGTTCGATAGTCGTGCAGTCACTTTCGGTCACATTGCCACAATTATCGCAAATCAACATCACTGAAATATGGCTTGGATTATCCACATGGTGACAAACCACATAGCTGTTTGTGGATTCAATTTTATGAATAAATCCTTGTTCCATGAGGAACTCTAAACCGCGATAAACGGTAGGGGGTTTAGCCTGAGGCTCTATTTCACGCAGTAAATCTAGTAGATCATAAGCACTGATCGCACCGTGTTGCTGCGCAATTAATCGCAGAACAGTCTCTCTTTGTGGGGTCAAACGCACGCCTCGAGACTGACAAATACGTTCGGCCGTCGTAAGCAGCATGTCTTCACTGATTGTTTTCATCTTGTTTGGCCCCACCTAGATAGCTTCAAGTTTTTATTACTGTTTAGTTTACCATAACTTCCATTTCTGTTGTGTTTGAAATGGTGGTGATGAAATAAACAATTTTTTACTAAATTGAATACGCAATTTTAACTTTAATAAAGGCAACATTAATAAAAAATGAACTCCTTATTTAAGAGATGGTTTTTTCTATTTTAAATAAATCATTAATTGCTACATTTTAGTTAATAATTGGGTGTTAAATTTAACCAAATAAAAACAATTATTGAAATTCATTGTTACTATTTAGCGTTGATTTTAATTAAGACTTATCTTACCCCTTGTTTCTTATGTAGCGATTACTGACGCGAAAAAGACACTTGATAGATGTTAAATCTAATAAATTTACAGCTGTTCGGTTTATTAAGTTGTATTTAAATATAAATATAGATTTTTATATTTATAGGTTTTTTGCAATATTTAGACATTTTTATAAATGCAAAATGAAGTCTTCATATAAATCTTTCTAAGTAATTCATCATTTCTTTAGATTTAAGTACTCATTCAGTGGGTAAAAGTTGTCTTTGCTCATTTTTCCGATATAAAAAACCAAGTCAACGCTTTATTTGGGTGGTTTTTGACAACATATGTCACGCATGTAGAATTGACATCAGAAAATATCACAAGGTAGTTATCAGAATTCATTTAGTGTTCTATATCAATTTTAATTAATTACTGAATGACTCAGTAATTAATTTAGAAGTGAGAATGTTGGCTTAATGATTTCTGTTTTTTAAATCACATAAATGAGATGGAGCTCGTTTATATAAAAAAATCTCTAACCTGAATGAAATTCATCAAGTAGGAAAGCTAGAGGAATTTTCAAGGGTGCACTGATTAAGTAAATGGACTTAATTTTGCATCAGTGGAAACAGGAAAGAGAAAAAGAGAAATAGCAGTTCCTACTCATTTAAAGGAAAACTTTTATGAAACTGAATAAATTAGCATTAACTCTAGCTTTAGGTTTAGGTGTTGGCGTTTCAGGTGTTGCTTTAGCTGCTGATCCAGTAGAAAGCTCACAAGGTGAAATCCGTTTTACTGGTTTCATTAACGACGTTCCATGTTCAATCGATGCTGACAACCTGAAGCAATTAGTTGAATTCGGCGAAATCGCGTTACACGAACTGACTTCTAACCAATTCCGTTCAGACAGCAAAGCGTTCGATATCGTTCTGAAAAACTGCTCTACTGAAACTTACAAAAACGCAAAAATCACATTTACTGGTTCTACAGTAAACGGTTTCCAAGGCTTCACTGGTGACTTACTGGGCTTAGGCGGTAAAGTTAAAAACGCTGGTATCGTAATCACTAACGGCGCTGACAAAATCGTTGAATTCGGTAAAGCATTCCCAGGTACTGGTGACGGCTACGCGTTAAACAATGGTGACGGTTCACAAACTACTCTGCACTTCGCAGCGTACGTTAAAGGTAACGAAGATCCAACTCAAAAAGCTACTACAGGTCGTTTTGACACTGTAGCTAACTTCAAAATTGTTTACCAATAATAGTCAGTTCCTATAGAGAACAATATGGCGTAGTCATACGCCATATTTCTTATATCGTCTTCACTGTATTTGTTTGTATAGGCGCATAGTTAATGAAAAGCATAAAGCTAAATCTAATTACAAAATTAATGCTTTTAATGTTAACGCCAATGGTTGCATTCTCTGAAGAGGCCGTTGATTTTAACACCGACTTCATTGATTCTGAAGGTAAAGAAAACGTCGACTTCAGTAAGTTCTCTCATGCCAACTATGTCCCTCCTGGGGATTACTCTTTAGCGATTGAAGTTAACCGCGCTAAAGTTTCTATGGAACAACCTATCACCTTTTTTAATCCTAATTACGACGACAAAGTTTCGTTGGCATGTATCACGCCTGAAATTTATGCATTATTGGGATTAAAAAAGGAGTGGAATAGCCAAGTCAAATGGCTAGATGATGGAAAATGTTTGGATATTCGCTCAGTTCCGGATATGACCATTCAAGGGGATTTGGCAAAGAACGTTGTACAGTTCAATATTCCTCAGGCCTACATGGAGTACTCAGACCCTGATTGGGACCCACCATCTCGTTGGGATGACGGGATTATGGGTGCATTTATTGACTATAACGCGACAGGACGCGTTGTTAATAGACAAACCGGCGATAAAGGAACGAAATCAGGTCTGACGGCCACAGGGACAATGGGTGCAAACTTCGGTGCATGGCGTTTGCGTGCCGATTGGCAAACTCAAAACGGTGAGCTGAATAAAGGTAGTAAATCATGGTCTTGGAACCAATTATACGCCTATAGAGCGATTCGTTCACTGAGTGCGCGTTTGACGATCGGGGAGCAATATTTAGCGTCAAACCTGTTTGACAGTATTCGTTATCTTGGTGCGAGTTTAGAAACCAACGAATCCATGCTGCCACCTCGCTTACAAGGCTATGCGCCTGAAATTGCGGGTGTTGCAAAAACGAATGCGACAGTCATGGTAAAACAAGATGGTCGTATTATTTATCAAACAGAAGTTAGCCCTGGTCCATTCCGTATTCAGGATGTGAACTCATTCGGTGGCGGTACGCTGGATGTAGTGATTCAAGAGCAAGATGGCACAACAAGCAGCTATCGAGTGGAAACCTCTCGACTGGGTACGTTGACACGCCCTGGTCAGCTGATTTATCAATTTGTGATGGGTAAACCGACAAAAGATGACCATGATACTCAAGGCCCTGCATTTAGCATGGGATCGCTCTCTTGGGGGGCGACAAACAATATCACGGTTTATGGTGGTTTACAGGCATCATCTGAATATCAAAACGTTGCATTTGGTTTAGGTCGTGACTTTGCGCCATTTGGTGTTTTATCGGGAAACATCAACATTTCTCGCGCGCAAATGGGGCGACTGGATGACAATGAAACGTTAACCGGTAACTCTTATAACCTGACGTATTCTAAGCAGTTTGATGAAATTAACAGCCAGATTACGTTTGCGGGTTATCGATTCTCTGAACGAAATTATATGTCAATGAGTCAGTTTATTGACCGTCGCTATAAAGGCGATAAGGTCGATAGCGGTAAAGAACTTTATACCATTATTTTTGGTACGGCGTTCCCGGATTATAACGCCAATATGTATTTGAACTATTCGCACCAAACCTATTGGAATAGAGCATCAACCAACCAGTATAACTTTACGCTTTCAAACTATTTTGATATTGGCAAAGTAAAAAATATCAGCCTGAGTTTAACAGCTTATAAAACGAAATCACGTGACCGTGATGATGATGGCGTTTATTTAAACCTCATGATCCCATTAAATAAAAATGAGTCGAGCATAAGTTATTCCAGTTCCTTTTCTGGGGGGAATAACTCTAATAACGTTAACTATTATAGCCGAATTGATAATCGCTCTTCTTACTCTGTATCTGCAGGTAACTGGGATAAAGATAAAGTCACGACCGCGGGTACATATAGTTACGATGGCGATAGAAGCCAGCTGAATTTGAGTGGTACCTATATTCAGGATAACCAAACCGCCGTTTCTATGCAGTTAAAAGGCGGTATGACGATGACACCTGAAGGTGGCGCGATACACCGTAATAACTCAGTTCGTGGCGGATCCAGAATATTAGTCGATACTAATGGTGTCGCAGATGTACCCATCTTAAATGGAGTAACACCAATAAAAACTAACCGTTACGGTAAAGCGGTGGTCACCAGTGTGATGGACTATAACCGTAATAACTTAAATATTGATCTGAAAAATGTGCCGGATAATGCAGAAGCGCTGCAATCCACACAGTATGCAACTCTGACAGAAGGTGCCATTGGTTACCGTAAATTCAATGTCATCACGGGTGAAAAATTAATGGGAATTATCAGCTTAGCTGATGGAAGCTATCCACCATTTGGGGCTTCAGTGAAAAATGCGAAAAAAATAGAAGTCGGAATTATTTCAGATAAAGGTTTTGTTTACTTAGCGGGTGTTAACCCATCAGAGTCGCTTGATGTGACATGGGGTGATGATACTTCATGCCATATTCAACTGCCTGAAAAATTAGATAGCAACATGGAGCATGATGTTTTACTGCCATGTAAATAATTAAAAAAAAAATTTTTAACGTCAACGGTGAATATATGAATTTATTAACTAAACGCAATGCGGTCGCTATTTTAAGTGCCTCATTATTGGCTCAATCAGCTTATGCAGCCATTGCTATTGATAGAACTCGTGTGATTTACAACGAGGGCGATAAATCAGTGAGCGTAGGTTTAAGTAATGAACACAAAACCAGCCCTTATTTGGCGCAAGCATGGATAGAAAATGATAAAGATGAAAAAGTAAATTCACCTTTTATTGTGACTCCGCCAGTACACCGACTTGAGGCGGATTCAAAAAGCCAAATTAAAATTCAGTCTGTACCTGCTATCGCTAAATTACCGAAAGATCAGGAAAGCGTTTATTACCTAAACGTGCGAGAAATACCACCGCGCAGTGAGAAAGCCAATGTATTACAAATTGCGTTACAAACAAAAATTAAACTGTTCTATCGTCCCGCTGCGATTGCAACGAAAGATAGAATGGAAACTATTCCTCAAGAAAACGATATTAAACTGGTGAAACAGGGTAGTGGATATGTCGTTAAAAACCCAACCCCTTACTTCCTATCAGTCACTAAACTCAGCAAAGGTAAGACAGAAGTTGCCGATTTTGAACCTATTATGGTTCCACCACGTGGTGAAACTAGCTTAGGAAAAAATACAGGGGATATCGGGGCATCACCAACCTTAGTATATCTCAACGATTTTGGCGGTACGATTGACTTGAAATTTAACTGCAGCGCGGTTGAGTGTTCTGTCGTACCTAGAAAATAAGGTCTACCGCTATGATGTCTATTAAAAATTTAGCCAAGGTATTATTGATATCATCGACTCTTTTTACGTCAGGTGCCCTTGGATTTTCAGGCTACCTGTATGTAGAAATTAAAGGTGTCGTCTTATCCAAACCCTGCCAGATTAATAATGGACAAGCCATAGAAGTCGATTTTGGCGATGTCATGACAACGCGTATTGAAGGTGAAGTGTATAAACAGCCAATGGACTACACCATTACCTGTAAAGACGGCGTTCAGCCAAAATTGAATATGTATATTGACGGCACGCCCGCTGCATTTGACCAGCGGGTGCTTAAAACGAGTGTCGATAATCTCGGTGTCCTTTTTAAGGCGGATACCAGCGATTTCCCATTAAAAACTAGGCGTGCCTTTAACTTTGCATCACCGACTAAATTATTTGCGGTGTTGGTGAAGAAAAGCGGTACTGATTTGCCAGCGAAAGCCTTCACGGCTAATGCGACACTCAAAGTTGAGTATCAATAAGGGTGATAAACATGCGGGACATTTATAAGCTTATTGGGGTGTTTTTACTGTTTATCTTATTTCCTTTCTCTTCAACGGCGAGAGATAACGAAACAGACATTCTGATTAAAGGTAATTTAATCACGCCGCCACCGTGCCATATTGATAATGGTAAAGATATTGAAGTGGAGTTTGGTAACGTTTCCATTAAATCCATTCAAGGTAATGCTCAAAAGAGACAAGTGAATTACCAAATCCAGTGTGAAGAAAACAAGAACAACTGGGCCATGTATTTAACATTAAATGGCGCAAAAAGTGCATTTGATACTAATGGGTTGAATACAGGAATTACTAATCTTGCGGTTAAATTTCAACTGGGCGATCAAACTTTAGATTTAGGCAAAAAATATTTAATTAACCCAAGTAACCCTGGGGTACTTTGGGCTGTATTGGTTCGTGATGGTAATAAAGAGCTGAAAACGGGCGACTTTATTGCAAACGGAACCATGCTAGTGGAGTACCAATAATGAATAAGAAAATACGTTTTGGAATTTTATTTGCATTACTGGGAAACCTCGCTGCGGTAGCAACGATGCCTGCACAAGCCGCACAGAATAATATGAAAATCAAAGGGACGCTGGTGAACGCACCTTGTGTGGTGTTACCAGAAAATTCAAAGGTTGAAGTCGATTTTGGTGATATCAGACTGTTGGATATCTATGAGCCGGGATTTCAATTTCCGAATGAATCCTTCACGTTAGTGTTGTCAGATTGCGATTTGACCATTGCGCAAAAGGTGAAAGTAAAATTCTCAGGAACTGAAAACTTACTGTTGCCAGGTTCCCTCGCGTTGACGGGCAGTGATTTAAACCCTGGATTAGGTGTTTTTATTGAGTTGGCGGATGGGACTCCGATGAAAATTAACCAATTTTCATCGCTAATGCCAATCAGTAAAGCAGGTAAGAATGAATTACAGTTTAATTCATTTATCAAAGCGACATCGGATGTTGTGAATAATAAACAAGTGAAAGTCGGTAAAATATCAGCCACTGCAACATTTATATTTGAGTACGAGTAATTTTATTATCAAAGTTTATGGCTTTGATTTAATTAAGCTTTATTAAGTAAATAAAGAGAACTGAAATGGGAAAACGAATTCAAAGGTTATTTTTAATACCGTTGCTTTTTATAAGCTCTCTTGGTTATGGGTCGACATATTTTTCGTATGTTGAAGACATTGTCTCTTCAGGGAGTAGCCATACCTATTATTACCAATTTGATTATTGGAGAGCTAACTCTCCTACGGAACCAAATCCATGTGTTTCTGTTCTAGGTTCTGGTGGCGCTAGGAACTGTTATTTTACGATTAACCATTTACATACAGCGCCAAATATTGGGGGAGCAGGGTCTCGTAAAGACTGGGAGTGTTCCATAAATTTCGCGACTTACCCGACGATGCAATCAATTATTGATGCAGCGCAAAATCAATGCGGTTTAAGTTTTCCTAAAAGAGGGGATAGTCGTCACTCCGGAGCGATTACAGCAGATGAGTGTGTCGGTATCTTTTTAGATACAAACCGCACTAGTAGTTCTGCGAAAATGCTACCCGGTGGGATCTGTGGTATTGCGCCACCACCTGCCGGTAAGTGCTATTTCAATTATGTTGCAAATAACCGAATGGAATTAGATCACGGTACATTGAACACTGGGGATCTGAATGGAAATACGCAGCGTGGATTCTTCTCGATTGTTTGTAACCAAAACATGCGAGTAAAAGTTTCTTCAAATATGTTGCAAGAGTATGTGAATTTACGTCCGAATGGTGAATTGATGTCACGAGTGACATTGAACGGTCAACCGGCTTGGTTTGGCACGATTATCAATGCAAGAGCAAATACGAATGAGCTTGTGACAGTAGAATCTGTATTGAAAACGAATGGTACGGTTGCAGCGGGTAACTTTAGTGGTGTAATTACACTGGTAATGACCATTCCATAATGTAAAGCGTTAAGAATTTTGTATTCGTCATTTTCCCATGTTGACGGTTTTGCCTACTTAAACGTAAATGTTGGTAGGCTTTTTTTTAATCTTTTTTATTTATTCTAAAATACGCATTTCTAATATAGAACTTATTAAGCTTTATGCTTATTCAACATAACAGGTGAAGGCAGAATAGGCCTCATCCTTCAAAATATAAACATTATCTTCCATTCTAGTCACATTTACATAATATTTTATTTTGTCTTTTTCCAATTGAATGAAATTGGCAAATACGTCATTAGGGGTGCTATCAGAGTTTGTCACTGATGAGGAATTCATCACGATTAAATAATTACCTTTTTTATCTACCGGTGTATAGGAAAAATAAATAGCACGATCTAATCGATAAATGGTTTCTTGGTTTTTTATATAACCATAAAAATTCATTCTGCCATTATGATTGTCTGAAACCTGTAATGACATTTTAGATTTAAGGATAATACCATCCGGTGTGCCATTTTCTTTTATCCAAACAATTTCAGAATGACAAAGTTTTACATCATCTTTATCTTTTGCAAAGGTAACATAAGTAATGGGGATAATAACCGCAGCTAGAGCCGCAGTAATAAGATACTTTTTCATTTAAATTCTCTGATCGTTAATAGAAACACAGTCAAACTTATTATTTTTTTCTTTACAAACGCTAATTGCAGCATTTTTATCGAATGAGTAAGAGGCATTGACATCTGAAAGAACAATAATTCGTTTTGGTTCTTCGCAGGCAATATTATATTTATCTAGCTTTTTATTAATAAAATCGAGATTGGTTTTTTTTGCCTGTTCATTCATTTTGATGGGAGATTGAAATACGCAATTATCTCGGCTTCCAAATGTTGTATAGCTATTCCTTTTATCATTATTTGGTTTTAGTGTATTGATAAATAAGTAAAATGATCCAATAAAGATGAATGAAATGATAGCGAATAAAAGCATCCTACCTTTTAGATTACTATTTTTAGTGGCAATGATTTCTGAAGTTGCAATGGGTTTCGTCTTTGAATTATCGGTGCTATTACTTATTGAAGTATTAAGTTCTAAAATTTCATTTTCACCCTCTGAAATAGCGACTTTTGTCAGTTCAGTATTTTGGGGTATTAGCAAATTCTTAGATGGGGTGACAAGTGTTTCTGTTATTCCATAATTATCTGAAGTGATAATTTCATTGGATACAGTTTGCTTGTTGTCATTATCCATTGCAATACTGGATAGATGACTATCAATTCTAAATCCTTTTTTGGGAACCGTAACAATTGTTTTTGGATCAATACCAACCAGCTCAAGCTTTTTCCTTATTTCGCTGATATAGGTGTTTAAATTATTATTTGATCCAACCAGACCATATTCTTCCCAAACATTTGTAAGAAGTTCGTCTCGAGTGGCAATACCTTTCTTTAAATTTAATAAAAGGATTTCACCAAATAATCGAGCGGCAGGTTTAGATAATTCAATATGTTGATCTGGATCATCTTTTAGAAAAATACGACTTGTCCTGTGCTCAAAAATAAACTTGTTATCGATTGTATAATCATGTTTTTCAATCATAGTTATCTTCTGCTCTCTGAAATTCAAATAATTCAATAGCTAAGCCACTATTAATTAGTGGCTTAATGTAATTTAAGTTAAATTTATTCTAGGGATTTATATATTTTTATTAATTTAATTATAGGTATAGTCTAAATAGGGATTGGAATAACTTCAAGTATTCGGAGATGAGCTTTTTTGCTGTAAATTAGCAAAAATATTGATTTGAATATCATATTGGAGTAATAAACTAAATAAAATATTATTGCTAGTTTATTATTATAAATATATTCGTTTTCGTTGTTATATCGGTAGATAAAACTAAATTTCTAGAGCGATAAGTAGAGTTATTTATAAGAATTATCCTAAGGGATTTCGCTTAATTCTATTTATAGGTCAAATTAACTGATAAGACAATTTATTTCTCAATTTATAAGGCAAGAAAGTAATATCTTGCCTTATAAAATTAAGTATTAGTATTTATATTCAATTCCTAGCCAATAGTTGCGACCTTCTTCTATATAGCCATCAGTATATTCATAAGACTTGTCGAACAGGTTGTTGACTGAGCTGTTCACAGATAGCCCATGCCCTAAGTCATAATCCACGCGGAGGTCAGTTTTGGCGAAGCCGCGTACCTTATCTTCACTGTCCACATAGTTAAATGCCCAGCTTCTGGCTTCTTCTGTAATCGTAATGCTCATTGGCTGATATGGGGTAAATTTCACCCAAGCAAACGCTTTGTGGGTTGGCAGCTCTGCAACATGGCGTACGCTATAGTGTTTCGGATCCGCGTGGATATAGCTGTAGTTCATACCTGCTTCCATCCAATCGGTGATTTGCCCTGTAGTGCCTAAATCCGCGCCGATATAATCCACTTTGCCGCTATTACGGTTTTGCAGTAATGCGCCACCTTTTTTATTTTCGCCTACATGGTGCGCCATAATGGCATCAGAAACGTGGTTATAGTAGGTACTTGCTGTATAGCTCCACACTGGAGTGAAATGCCCTTTATAAGTTAAATCAAAGGTCAGTGCACGCTCAGCATCTAAATGCGGGTTAATGAGGAATGAATCATCATTCTTCATTTTATTTTCGGTGTAGCGCTCTTTTTGTGTCGGGAAACGTGTTCTTTCGGATACAGAGAATTGAACGGTATCTTCATTTTCTAAATGGTAACGGGCCATCATCTCCCAGTTAAAGGCATGTTGGTTGTTATTGTCATAATGTTGAACGCCTTCCATTGCACCGGTTTTTTTATTGTATATATAGCGTTTTCCATCATCACTATCACGCCAGTCATAGCCAATTCCGCCGATGATATCGAGCTTATCTGTCGCAACCCATTGGTATTCGGTAGAGACAGACCAGGTTTGATCTTTATAACGGTCAAATGGGTTGGTTTTATTACTGCGAGAGCGGTGAACGTCTTCTTTCCAGTGTGCGGCAAATGACAGCATATCTAATTCACGCACAGTAAAGTCTGCGCGTAGGTCTGCGCCGTTGCTGTAGTCATCATAGCGGCTGTAGTTATAATTACCTTTTTGATAATCCTTGACGGATTTGTACTGGTGCAGCGTGTTTTTGAATGAATCGTGATAAACGCGGCTTTGCAGGGCAATACCGTCAGTGACTTGGGTGGTGCCATTAAAGTAGATGCTTTCTTTATCATAAGCTGGCCACTGCCAGATCTGCTGCTTATCAGAGTTGGCATTCGGCGCACTGTTTTTGTCACCATCTTGCTTAATATAAGTCACCACATACTCATCGGCTTCTCGTGGCGTCCAGCCCATTTTCAGCATCAAACGCTTATCATCGGTGGCGGAGTTAGTGCGGCGTCCATGCGTTCCCGCATACGGGTTATTATCATCAGAGCTAGGTAGACCCATAAAGCGCTGCTTATATTGGCTACCACTGACTTGAATAAAACCTAAATCATTGCGACCACCAAGGCGGGCGCTAACGTTATGGGCATTATCTGCACCACGCGCAAAGCCTTGGTTCAGGCTGATATTCGCTTCGAACGGTTTTTTTGGGGTCGCGGTGGTTAAGTTGATGGCGCCGCCCATTAAGTTCGGACCTTGTAACAGGGACGTATACCCCGTAGAAAGCTCAACACTTGCCAGTTCACTGGTCATAAAACGCCCAAGGTCAAGGGTACCGTCATAAGGAACATAGGTCGGGATACCGTCGAAGAAAACAGGCACTTGGCGGCTATCAAAACCACGTACATTCACTTGAGTCTCATTACGGTTACCGGATTTTTGGATCGCCACGCCGGGTAGGGTGCTGAGAGCTTGAGCCACGTTGGTTTTATTGAGTTGCTTCATTTGCGACTCAGTGATCACGTTAGCATCAGCGGCGAGTGGGGTACTCCAGACTGACATCACATCGCGGCTCGCGTCAGCTTGTGTCTGATTATTCTCTGGAGAGGTCGTTGCTGCTTGCCCCTGTGTTGCGAATAACGCCATTCCTATCAAATAGGTAATTTGTTTTATTTTCATTATTAATAATTTCCAGTTAGTTTTTCCTGCGACTTATATCGATATATTTATTTTTATATAACGATGGGCGTCGCTTTTGCCATAAAACACCATCCCGCGGTGAGCCGCAGGATAAGGTTTTAAATCTATGTATTTGGGTCGTTAAGATTTAAATATCTGTACTTTGATGTCTCTCGGGTTTGCGTAATAGGGAGCTGAAGTGATCAACAGAGGAACACCCGCTTGGGCGAAACTTTCGATAGTTTGCAAGTTAACGCCACCGGCAATGGATAATCGGCAGCGGGATTTTTTCTCATTCACCAAGCGTTGTAATTGCTGAATCTGCTCCACAGGAAGTTTATCCAGCTGGACAATATCGGCGTTGGTATCAATGGCAAGCAGAGCTTGCTGATAATCATCGGCTTCAACGATGATCTGCTTCTCAGGCGCGGCCGCTCGTAACGTATCGACATGAGATTGCCAATCATCGGGATTTGTAAGGCAGTTGCGATGATTGGTAAACAGCAAGATAGTTTCTGCGCTGCCAGCACGATGGACAATGCCGCCACCAGCGAGGATCGCGGTTAACGCAAGGGGCTTGGTCGCGGGAATGGTTTTCCGTGTGCAAGCGAGCTGCCCATTAGGGTGATATTTTTTTAATATCGTGACCATTTGATGGGTGTAGTGACTGACGCCACCGCACCATTCAAGGACATTCTGGACTGCCTTCCACCCTTGATGCAGTGCTTCAACCGAGCCAGACGCGTTAATCAAGCGGCTTTGTGGCTCCACAATATCTCCGTCACGAAATAGGCATTCACTGCGTATGCCCAGCTTTGTGAGCATACGCTGGGCGATATCCAACCCGCTTACACAGCCGCCAAGTTTCGAGGTAAAGGTCATGGTGCCTTGCTGGGTGTGTAAGCCAAGTGCGCGGCTGGTGAGATCCCCATACTGGATATCATCGAGAAGCAGCTGGTCAATTAGGGTGTCAGGCAAGTAAATCATAATGTCAGTTCCGCTTCATCCACCACATCCCATGAGACCATCGCCCAATCGCGGGATGGGAACGGCAGGGCTTTACCATCGGCGGTTTGTTTCTCGTAGTAAGCGCGCAGCTTTTCAGTTTCTTCTTCGGTGAGATCTTTGAGCGACCAGTTTACGCTGTCGATAAATGCATCCACGTTATCGAATCCACCTCGATTTGGACTTTTAATAAAGTCGACACGGGCATGGATCCCCATTTGATGCAGGACATTCACGGCATAGATATAGGTTGGCAGGCTAACCACTTCGCGCCCAATTTCACGGATAATTTTCTCATCAATAAATGTCGGGTTAACGGTGTGAGTGGTATACACGCGCAGGTTAGTTTGGCGGTTGAGTTTTAACATCGCAGCTTTTAAGTCATCCACGAGGGTAGAGCGGGAGGCCACCGAAATATCGGCTTTTGGTAAGTCGTCCCAGCTATCTTCCCACGCAAGGGTTTTAAATTGCGCATTGGTGACATTCATCTCTTTGGCGCGAATATTGGCCATTTCGAGCATACCTGCACTGTAGTCAATGCCGGTGACAGATTGAAATTGGTTAGCGAGATAAAGGCTAATAGAGCCAGGTCCACATCCCACATCCAGCAAGGTTTTTGCACCCGTAAAATCCATTAATTGGCGAAAGCGAATTAAGTATGGGTCGTTCGGATTGGCACAGTTTTGCGCCATTTGGTGGGCTTTTTTATCCCAATGTTCTGGTTCTTTGCGTGTGCGTTGGGCTTGTTGCATATGCTGCTGATACATCGCGGCAAAATCGAGTTGGTGAATAAGCATGATCCCTGACCTTAACAAGTAAAATTGAGTGGAAGCTGAAAATGCGCCGTAATACTCGGTGCATCGATATTATAGAGTTCTGCCAAGTTAGTGAGCGTTAACATACTTTGAGTCGAGCCTTGCCGTGCCTGCTGTTGTTTGTTTAATAAAATCACATGGTCGGCAATGGCAGCGGCATGTTGGGGGTGATGGGTGGACATTAACACCGTGATCCCATGCTGCTTCAGTGTTTCGATATGCTGTAACAGCCGAATTTGATTGCCAAAATCGAGGCTGGCTGCGGGTTCATCCATAATCAATAACTTGGGTTTTTGGACTAAGGCTCTGGCAATTAAAACCAGCTGCTTTTCTCCCCCGCTGAGGGTGCTATACAAGCGCTCTGCAAGGTGAGCAATGCCAAATTGGGTCAATTGCTCCATGGCACTGACTTTCTCTTTTTCCCCCGGTACGCTGAACGCTGAGAGATAGGGGGTTAGCCCCATCATCACCATATCGACCACCGAAAACGTAAAGGGCGTATCGTGAGCTTGGGGTACGTAAGCAATCACTTTCGCGATATCTCGCTGTTTCAGCCGGCTGATGGATTGCCCTTGCAAGCGTATATCCCCATCAATGGCAGGAAGTAACCCTAATAAGGTTTTCATTAAGGTGGTTTTTCCGCACCCATTCGCGCCCAGCAAGCAGGTCATCTCACCTTCAGGTAAATGCAGGTTAATGCCTTCAATAATGGCTTGGCGGTGGTAGCCGATCGCCACATTGTCTAGGGTTAAAATACTCATTTAACCCGCCTTGTTTGTAGCAAAATGGCTAAGAAAAAGGGTGCGCCCACGGCGGAGGTTAAGATCCCGAGCGGTAACTCAATGGCTGCAATGGTGCGAGCTAGCGTATCGGTGATCAGCAGTAAAATAGCGCCGATAGCCATTGCTGCAGGGAGCTGATAGCGGAAGTTAGCACCCACTATCATTCGCGTAATATGGGGAACAATCAATCCTACCCAGCCAATAATGCCAGCTATCGACACGGTGCTGGCGGTAATCAGGGTTGCGCTAACAATCAAAATGGTGCGATTGAGTGTGACATTTACGCCTAAACTTTTGGCTTCTTCATCGGATAAACTTAGCAAATTCATGCGCCAACGCAGCATCAATAATGGCACGAAACCCACGATCATAATGGGCAACACTGACCATAAATCTTGCTGAGTAATGGAAGATAATCCACCGAGTAGCCAGAACGTAATAGAAGGAAGCTGCGTGTAGGGGTCGGCTAAAATTTTCATTAATGAGATGGCGGAGCCGCAAATCGCACTGACGGCAACCCCAACTAGAACAAGGGATAGAATAGGATCGTGCTGGCGGGCTAGGCGAGCAATCAGATACACCACCGCCACCGTGATAAGCCCACCCACAAAAGCAAACAGTTGGATAGAAACCAGAGATTGTCCGAGAAATATCCCTAAAACAGCTCCGACGCCCGCCCCTGCGGAAACGCCTAAAATATCAGGGGAAACGAGAGGGTTACGAAACATACCTTGATAAGCCGCGCCGGCAATCGCTAGCCCGCCGCCAATCAAGATGGCGGCTAAGACGCGTGGAAAGCGAATTTGCCAAAATACCGTATTGCTACGAGGATCATCGACGGGCGCTTGAGTAAACAAGTGATAGAGCTCTTCCAAGGTTAGTGAGTATTTACCACTGGTTAATGCCATCAGAAAACAGAGTAGCAAAATAGCCATCAATAATAATGGCTTAGTTTTGGTATTGAGCCAGCTCGCCGTCATGACCTTTCCATTAGTAAGTCGACCTGCTCTTGAGTGAGCGATGAATGGTAGAACAGCTCAAAAAATTGTCTTAGATCGTGAGTCATCGTCTCTTCAACCGCTTTATCAAAGTGACTTTGTAAGCGTCTCATGCCCAGTAAACGGTTGATCCCTGGTGGACCATCTAACCAACCGAATGGCATCCCACTGAATACGAACAGGTTATTCGATGAGATGGCTTTGAGTCCTGCCCATAATGGCGAGCGAGTAATTAATTCAACAGATTCATCATATTGGGTGATGATAATATCTGGCTCCCACTGGTACAGCTGTTCCATGGAAACATCGGTCAAACCGTGGAATCCATCGATGTCCACCACATTACGAAAACCGAGCATTTCGATGGCTTCAGTATGAATAGAACCTTTTGTGCCGGTTTGTAGTCCTTTTGCACCTCTGGCGAGGTAAAAACTGAGGGGTTTTTGTTGTTGAGTCAGTGCAAATTGCTGCGCATTGCTAAGATAGCGTTCTGCTACCATACTCAGTTTTTCAGCTTGCTGATTAACATTCAATAGACGACCAAGTTGACGCAGCTGTTGCGGAGCATCAATCAGCTTACCATCCATCAGCAAATACGGGATCCCCGTTTGTTTGGCGACTTTTTCCGCTTGGGAACGGTAGGTTTCATCGATATTGCCAGTATCGAGGATCAAATCAGGGTGATAAGCCAATAATTGTTCAAGGGATAACGTGCTACCTCGTCCCGCAAGACGACCATAAACAGGCAAATTCATCCATTGTGGCGCAAATAGTTCACTATTCCCTTTTTTCAAGTTAATCGAGGCAAAACCCACCATTTTTTCTGGGGTGAGGGCAAACATCAGTAAGTCTGCGGGCGGACCCGCCGTGATCACCTTTTGAATGTTACCATTTGCAGGTAAAGTACCGAATAATGCCTCTGCGACAGGGCTGCGACTAAATGCAGGTAAACTGTAGTATGCCGCAAGGACAGCGCAGGATTGGATAAAATGTCTTCTGTTCATTGCCATAATTAACATCGTTATACTTATATTTATATAGCGCGAAAATTAGCGAAGTCAGGCAACAGAGTCAACAGTAAAAATGAGATAGCACTGAAAAGTCGATGTTTCTGTGATTTAAAGCAATATCAAGGATTGATATCCACTGGCAGATCGCAGAACATAGCGAAATATAACGGCGTATTATAGATAATCTGGGATATATGAAGAATAAAAGACCTTCTTTGCAAGATGTAGCCGACCGAGTCGGTATCACAAAAATGACGGTGAGTCGTTTCCTGCGAAATCCTGAGCAAGTTTCAGAATCCTTGCGTGGGAAAATTGCCAGTGCAGTGGAGGAATTAGGCTATATCCCAAACAAAGCGCCTGATATTTTGTCGAATGCCACAAGCCACGCCATCGGCGTTCTATTGCCATCATTAACTAACCAAGTTTTTGCCGAAGTGATCCGCGGTATTGAAGCCGTCACCGACAAACATGGTTATCAAACCATGTTGGCGCACTATGGTTATCGTGCAGAAAAAGAGGAAGAGCGCTTAACTTCGTTACTTTCTTACAATATTGATGGCGTGATTTTAGCGGAGCGTACCCATACCGAGCGCACCCTGCGCATGTTAAAAACGGCGGGGATCCCTGTCGTTGAAATTATGGACAGTATTTCGCCTTGTTTTGATGCCGCGGTAGGTATTGATAACTTTGAAGCGTCTCGCCAAATGACGCAGGCGATGATCGACCGTGGCTGCCGAAAAGTAGTCTATTTAGGGGCGAGGCAGGATGAGCGGACAATCATCCGTTTGGAAGGTTATGAAAAAGCCATGCTCGATGCCAAACTAACTCCGCGTAATTTAATGACTCAAGAGAGCTCCTCTTATTCTCTTGGCGCACAATTACTTCAAGAATGCCGCGTAAAATACCCCGATACTGATGGGCTATTTTGTACCAACGATGACTTAGCCATCGGCGCGATTTTTGAATGCCAGCGTTTAGGGATTAATGTCCCCAATGATTTGGCTATTTCGGGCTTCCATGGACACGATGTGGGACAGGTGATGACACCGAAATTAGCCAGTATCTTAACCCCTCGTGACCTTATGGGGCGCAAGGCGGCAGAAGTGCTGCTGGCAAGGATGCGCGGTGAAAAATTAGCACAGAAAAAATTCGATGTTGGTTTTAAGTTACTAACTGGTGAAAGTATCTAGTAAGGTTGCATCGAGTCAGCAAAACATTATTGCGATTACCATCACAATTCCGCTGTTTTCTTCACCTATCTAATTGCTAAATAAATATCCACTAGCAATAATGTTACCCGTAACCTGTTACCGGTAACATCCAGCCAGGGCACCGGAATAACAACCTAAATTAAATTTCAAATCTAGAATTAAATAACCTCTTTTCAACACCCGAGGAGTTTCCTATGAGTGATACCCAAAATCAAAACTACACATTTGTCTTAATGGGGGTATCGGGTAGCGGCAAATCCGCAGTGGCGAGTGGCGTTGCTCAGCAGTTACAAGCTGCCTTTTTAGACGGGGACTTTTTGCACCCGAAATCCAATATTATGAAAATGGCATCTGGACATGCACTGAATGATGATGACCGTCGTCCGTGGTTAGAAGCGCTGAACGGTGCCATTTTTGCAATGCAAAGAACCAATCAGGTTTCTCTGGTTGTGTGCTCTGCATTGAAAAAGAGTTATCGCGATATTCTTCGTGAAGATAATAAAAATCTCTATTTTATCTATCTGAAAGGCGATGCAGCAGTGATTGAAGAGCGTTTAAGAGCGCGTCGTGGTCATTTCTTTAAACCAGAAATGTTGAAATCACAGTTCGATACACTGCAAGAACCAGATACCCAAGAAGCCGACGCTTATGCGGTTGATATCCGTCCTGCGCTCAATGAGGTTATCGACAATACCTGTGCAACCATTCGTCAAATCATGACGGGAGATAAAGCATGAACGCACCAGTAGAAACATTAAGTACCTTAACATTGGTACTGACCGCCGTTGGCTCGGTGGTATTATTGCTATTTTTAGTGATGTACGCGCGTTTACACGCTTTTGTAGCGTTAATGATTGTGTCGATTGGCGCGGGTCTATTTTCTGGTATGCCAGTCCAAGATATCACTGCAACCATGCAAAAAGGGATGGCGGGAACCCTGGGATTCCTTGCTATCGTCGTCGCCTTAGGTGCCATGTTCGGTAAAATCTTGCATGAAACGGGCGCTTTGGATCAGGTTGCTCATAAGCTATTAGACCTTTTCGGTGAAAAGCGCGCGCATTATGCGGTGGGGATCGCCGGTTTAATCTGCGCACTGCCATTGTTCTTTGACGTGGCTATCGTGCTATTAATCGGCGTGGTATTTGCGGTCGCAAACCGTACTGGCCACAACGTAGTTCGCTTAGCAATTCCTCTGTTTGCTGGTGTGGCAGCAGCGGCAGCCTTCCTGTTACCGGGGCCAACACCAATGCTGGTGGCGTCGCAAATGGGTGCAGATTATGGCTGGATGATCTTAATTGGTCTGTGTGCGGCTATCCCGAGCATGATTTTAGCGGGTCCACTGTTTGGTAGCTTTATCAGCAAGTTTGTTAGTATTGAAATTCCTGCTGACTACCAAGCACCACAAAGCACTAACGGCAAAATGCCAAGCTTTGGCTTCAGCTTAAGCCTCGTGTTGTTCCCATTACTGCTGGTTGGTTTAAAAACCATCGGGACTCACTTTGTGGAAAAAGGCTCGAATCTAGAAAACTGGTTAGAGTTTATTGGTCATCCATTTACTGCATTATTACTGGCATGTTTGCTGGCAATCTACGGCTTAGGCTTCCGCTACGGCATGGATAAAGAGCGCGTGATGGCGGTCTGTTCCGCAGCAATTCAACCTGCGGGTATCATCCTGTTAGTGACTGGTGCGGGTGGTGTATTCAAACAAGTGCTGGTGGACTCAGGTGTAGGTCCGGCATTAGGTGATTCGCTGATTGGTGCAGGTTTACCGATTGCTGTCGCGTGTTTCGTCTTAGCGGGTGCGGTGCGTGTTATCCAAGGTTCTGCGACTGTTGCTTGTCTAACGACTGTTGGTTTAGTCCTGCCTGTTATCGGTGAGCTAGGTTACTCTGGCGCACAACTGGCTGCATTAGCGATTTGTATCTCTGGTGGTTCATTAATTCTGAGCCATGTGAATGACTCCGGTTTCTGGTTATTCGGTAAATTTACAGGTGCAACTGAAGCTCAAACCTTAAAAACGTGGACTATCATGGAAACGATTTTAGGCACGACGGGTGCGATTGTTGGGATGATTTTCTTTACCTTCCTCTAAAACTGATTTCTCTCTATCTCTTCTGTAAAAAACAAAAGTCAGCTTACTTAGGTAGGCTGACTTTTTTGTATGTGAAGATAACGAAATAGGTTTATTTCAACATCTGATTAAACTGGCTATATAAAGCCTGTGCGCTTTTCTTATAACCATCCGCAGAGAAATGCACATTATCAGGACGGGCTAAACCTTGTGATGCCCATGCGCGGATAGAGCAAGGCCCGCCCATGTTCGCTTGCCAATCCCAAAACAGCGTATGTTCCTGAGCGGCAATGTTTTTCTGAATACGGATCACATCCATCAAATTCACCGGCATCTGTGCGCTACAACCCGCCGCATTACTGAATTTAATTGAGTCGCTAGGCCCCACTAGCATAATCACGGCATTAGGTGATTGCTGGCGGATCTGACGAATTTTATCCCGTAGATTTTGTTCGTAAGCCACTAAGTTCAGTGTGTCATTAAACGCTTCATTGGTGCCGAAGGCTAAAATCACCATATCTGGCGACATTTGAGCCAGCGTGGCGCTCCACTGTGGTTGCCACTTATCCAGCATGTTGATGGTCGCACCGTTTAAACCGATAGCAGATAACATCACACCGGGTTTATTCGAACGGACTAACCATCCACCCACTTTGAGATTACTTGTTGTTCCAACTGACACAGTTGATGGCAATTGCGTGCTCACTGGCGCAGAGAATTGCCAGCTATTTCCCGTGGCAGGTAAGGCAACTGTCGAAGATGAGGATGGCGAAACCTGCATCTGGGCACCATTCGAGCTTTGGTACAGTGCTTGTAAGCGATAACTATTTTGGACAGGCTGCAACGGTTTTAATAACACATTGCTCTTGCTACCTTGTGGCTCCGCTATCAATCCACCTAACGGGTAGTCAAAACGCTCGTCTTTGCGGCTACTGGAAAGTGACCAATCTGACTTATCACTGACGCGATTAATGGTGGCGGTGCGTTGACCCGGTACCGAAATTGGCGGTACAAAACCAGGACCTGCATCTCCATAACGTTGTTGGAACAATGCTCTTAATTCACCAGTGAAAAAATCTGCGGCCGTGTGTGAATCCCCTATCTGAACGATATGGACTTGTTGACCACCTTGGCGCAGTTTAGACGCCAATTGACTTAAATTGGGTTCACCGTTATTGACTAACTGCCCTTGCTCTGTAGGCGCTTGCCACTGAGTTTGCGACGTTTTGCCGCGTTTAGTATCAGGGGTTTGACAAGAGACTAAGCCTAATGACAGCAGGGTAATAACACTAGCTGTGAGTAGCTTGCTCTTGACCTGATTCTGGTTGTTCAGTTTCATGAGGTTCCTTGTCTTCCTCTTCGAAATGGATCAGTGAAAATACGCTTTCGGCAATCATTTGTTGCCCTTTACCACTGAAATGGATCCCATCACCACTGCGCAATTTTATAGCATTGCTACCATCCCCAATATAGTCGGAATAGTCGTCATTTTTATATTTAAAGACGTCATTAGCAGAAATGTACATTTCGCCATACTTCGCAACTTCGGTTTGGTAGAGACCGCGTAGGAACTTCATTCCATCGGAGAGAGTGTTTTTACGCATATTCGGTGGACCCACCCAAATCACATCGACATGATGTTGGCGTGCGGTGGAAAGAATTTCACTGATACGCGAACGATAGGTTTGCTCCCACTCTTCACTCTTGAATTTCACATACTTATAGCCCGATTGTGGTGGCATATCCCACGGGTCATTAGGACCTAAAAATACCACTAAGACTTTAATTTTCGGGTTATCGTTCAATGCTTTGGCAATGGTATCTGGCCAGTTAAAGAATTTAGGGTACGCGAGACCGGTACTCTGCTTACTTAAGTTAATACTCTCAATATTATACTTTTTCAACAGCATGTTTTTAACATGGGGAGCGACGCCCTGCATCATGGAGTCCCCAGCAAACAAGACTTGATCCCCTGTAGCAATATTGGCTATCTGTTTTTGAACAACAGGTCCTTCAGGCTGCGCAATAGTCACTCCTGCAAAGGTTCGACCTGGAATTTTAGCGCGAGCTTGAGGGCGTTTTAATAACTCAGGGAATGTGACCGATAAGCTCTCTGCGGGATGAATATAACCATTAACAAAGTGTAGCCCGACACGGAAATCTTGTGGGAAAACTAACGTTTCGTGGTTAGCGGCCATTTGGGCGGCAAGTTTATCTTCAGCGGCTTTTTGTCCAGATGCGTGATAGGCAAAAGTTGCCCCTGCTTCTTGGACACCATCATGTAACGCGCTCCCGTAATCCCAGACAGGGTTTCCACTGATTTTCGCCCATGGGGTATCTTGGTGATACTTTTGCTGCCAGAATCGCTCTAAGGAGCTTTGGTTTAACCAAATCAGTAGCAAGCCAGTGATGATGACAATCAGCACCACTTGTCCGGTTTTTTTCAGGTTATTTTTAAACTCAGAAGTTAGCATAGATAAATCCTGGCATTCCTGAAGGTGAAAGCATAAACATAATCGTCAACACGATGGCTAATGGGATTGGGTAATAGTACCAAGCGATATCTTGATATTTCTTGGCAACATACTGGTAGCCTTGAACGAAATAAGGGTAGGCGAAGAACAGTAACCAGAATGCAATCAGCAAGCCGAGGTTCGCGCTAATTGAGGCGATAAATCCAGGCTCAATAAATTGATTGAGCATCACCAGAGCATCATCAAACGATGGGCTACGGAAAAAAATCCATGCAAAGCAGACAAAATGGAAAGTCAGAATTCGTGCAAGTAATTTTGAAACATGGGCGTTGGGAATTAAGTGGGTTCTCCCCAGTTTTTTCATTAGCTCAGTTTTAATATTAAAAATTACCGTCCCTAAGCCATGAATTGCGCCCCAAATAACAAATGTCATTGCAGCACCATGCCACAGACCCGAAATTAACATTGCGGTTAATACGTTGATATTTTTTCGTACAAATCCTTTGCGACTACCACCTAATGGAATATAGATATAATCCATGATGAAGGTCGATAAACTGATATGCCAACGTTTCCAGAAATCTTGCAAGTTAGTGGCTAAATATGGGGCATTAAAGTTAAGTGGCACTCTAAAGCCTAATAGTAACGCAATCCCCGTCACTAAATTGGTATAACCGGAGAAGTTAAAATAGATATTCCACGCGTAAGCGTAGGTGGCAATTAATATTTCCCCTGCACTAAAGCCTGCGGGAGCATCAAATACTGGATTAACGTAGTTTTCAGCGAGGTATGAGCTGAATAGAAACAGCTTTACCAGTGCTAAGCTAATTAACAAAATGGCGCGGCGAGAGTCGAGAATAACGCGGCTTTCAGCTTGGATTTGCGGTAAAAAGTTTCTTGCACGGTTAATTGGACCCGCAACGATACTTGGGAAAAAAGCCAAATATAATACGACGTCAAAAAAGTCGGCTTTTTCAATTTCTTTGCGGCATACAGAAACGGTATAGCTGACGGAATGGAAGGCGTAGAAAGAGAGCCCCAATGGTGCCAACAGTTCCAGTACAGGCAGTCCAACGCTAAATCCAAACTTATCGAGGGTTTGCTGAATAGTTTCCTGGAAAAAAGAATAATATTTAAACGCAGTAAAGCAGCCAATGATCCCGATAGCTAATAACGAATATACCCATCGATTAGATAACCAAACCGTTGCCCAGTTGGTGAGCAAATAGATAAATAACGTGTAGCCAAACAGAATATAGGCAAAGTCAGGGCTAAACGAGTAGACAAAGAAATAACTTGCTGTGATGAGCAACCCATTCTGCAATTTAGAGCTGGGTTGGCAGCCCCAATAAATAAGAAAAAAAACTAAAAAAGAGCCAAGAAACTCAAATGAGAAGAAATTCATATTAGACTCAGGTGTTATTTGTTATGGGTGACCATGATATTTATTCTTCCTCGGCTTGCAATCAGAATTTCGTCATATTTCGCGCCGTCGCGGTGTTGTCATCGTATTGTCACCCTAGTCACATACTTGTGTATGCTCCTAGGGATATCAATCCTCGACGCCTAGCGACAACACGAACTATTTAGAAATTCAACCGTAGATGAATTTTTCTTACCCAAAAAACCTAATGATTTAGAGTAAATCGGGGATAGGGAAAATAAGTTATACAAGACTCAAGATTCAAAGTCTAAGAAGTATAGCTGGGGCGGGGTGGGTTGTCATATTTCGAGTGGATGGGAAAACGTGCAAAAAAATCCACTTTCGAAAAAGTGGATTTTTATACTGTGTACCTGGTGTGTAGATACTAAAATTAGCTGCGAGTCGCTGCTCTTTGTTGAGCTTGTGTAATCAATTCTTCGTTGCTCGCGTACATCTCTTTCAAATAGTGGTTATATGATGAACCTAACTCTGAGTACCCTTTCATATCGTTAATCAGCTTGACGGAGTCTAACTCATCTTGTGATTGACGCTGTTTAGCACGCGAGTGACGTAAAGACTCATACGCGTTATGGGTATTCATATTCTTCATATAGGCAGTCACTGTTGCTTCAACAGAAGCGTAAGCTGAGTAGCCTTTGATCTTTCCTTTGCTAACTTGGCAACCGCTACCACAGCGCATACCAAATAAATTTCCGTTTTGTAGAGCAAGCTGAGAAGTACCCCAACCAGACTCTGTAGCCGCTTGTGTCGCAACTAAATGCGTTGGCATGATGTCTACACGACTTAACAGCTTATCCCAATTAATACGTTTTGGGTTGCTGCAACTGATGCCATAACTATCGCAGATCTGGGTTAGGCGACGTAGCTCTTGGGCGCTCCATTTGGTGTTCGTGCGCACGGAAAGCAGCCAGTTACGCTCTTCCATAATCTGTTGATTGACTTTTTCAATCACCGGGACAATCGTTTTCAAAAACGCTTTCTTACGTGGAGTACCAGACGGGTATTTACGCATATCAGGCAGTGGTGTTTCTGCTTGATTTGAGTTTTGTGCCGACTTCAGTGTGAAGTCTTTTTTAAGCATCGTACTGGTACTGGTGGAGCCAAAACTGAGGCCCGAAAACAAAAGTAAAAATAAGAAAGCGAAGACGGCGTTTGTCCCCATCGTTCGAGAGGGCATTTGCTTCTCCTATGTTTCTCTGAACAAAAATCGAGCGAATGGTAGCAGAATAATTTTTCACGAGCTACCTTTATCCGACTCACATTAGGTAAATTTCTGTATTGGTATGTCATTAAGTGTTGATTTATTTTAACTTAATGATTTTATATTAAAAATAATTGCGTTATTTATATTTTCAATGCTTTATTTATCAATTTTTGTTTTTGATTTCATCTTGCAATCATCTGATTTAAGCTAAATTAGATTGATTTTCAAACAATTAACAGGTGTATTGTAGGGTTATTATGCTTAAAAAATAACCGATCAGTGGTCTAAATTTTAAACAAAATGGGGTGTTTCGCATTTTATGAGTGGTATTGGTTGTTAAAAATACAGAATCAAAATCGACTTTCAATGTGTGAAAAGGACAAAAAAAATGCCGTTTTTTGACCTTTTGCCTCAGCCAAATATTACTATTAGTCGACGACTTTTTTAGTCGTAGAATGGCACGGTTTGCTGTTTCTGATCTTCAATTTTTGCATTCTCCGCGAGCCGTTTGAAATCATCAACTGTCCAATATGTCTCTGGGATAGGAAGTTGTGCCATATGATCGGTGGGTACTAAGCGAAACTGTGCGAGAGAGGATAATGCAAATCCTGCATATTCCGACGGCAAACTGAGTTTCAGCCCCAAAGTCGCTACAGCTTGGGTTGGTAAAAACGGATAGCGGCTATCGGTGGTGTCATAATCGCGTGTGAGCACTAAAAATTTATCTGGAACACGCTTCGCACTATTCCACCAAAGCCCATCAATTTTGTTAAATGCATCGCGAGTTAAGGGTTTTTCTTGAGCCCCAAGTTGATGTAGTGCAATGGGAAGCAGTGCTTCGAGAGATTGCGAGAATATCGCAAGTGACTCAGCACGACCTTGTAAAATCAGCGAACTTGCTAGTCTTGCTCCCACTAAGTTGGAATATAAGTCTTCGGGAGAGAAGGCAGATATCCCCTCCGAAAAGCCAGGAACTGATTGATAGCCATACCATTGTGCAATTTCATGCCAAGCAGCTAACTGAAATGCAAGTTTAGCTGCCAGATAAGTGCTTAACGTATAGCGCTCTGCGGGGGACGCAGGTGGTGTAAAGGCTGAAAAATGGATTTGTCTGCTCGCGAGTTCATCGCTGAGGGTTAGTGTCCACTCTTCACCAAGTTTTGGGTAAATCTGGCTAAAGAGATATAACGTATAGTCGGCGGTATCTCGAACATGTGCAATATCAATAAACCCGCCATCTGTGGTATAGATAAGCCCCACTTTTTCGTTACTGATCCCCATTAGACCTGCGGTGGCGCCCAAGTAACTATCATTATAATGGTGCTCACCAAGATTATCGGCTTCCACTATGTTGTCGATGGTATAGAAAGGTACGGGGATACCTGCCACTTCCGCTTGCAGGTTATAGCCAAAAGCACAGCAGGCTCGAAGTCCTTGAGGGGCTTTGAGATCTTGTAGAACAGACCACGCTTTAGATGCTTCCTCGTTGGAAATCGTATCTAGATTAAGGTTCGCCGCAGGTAAGTTCAGCTCCTCGCGAGTTTGGCAGGCGACGAGCATAAGTAAAAAACATGAAGTTATTAGCAGCTTAAACATTAAAAAGACTCACCAACTTGGAAATAGACGCCCGTACTGTTGCGACCAACACCAAAATCCAGTCTCACATTCATCCGAGGCTTAAATTCAAAACGATAGCCTACACCGGCACTTGGTAGCCAGTGTCCAGCACCTAATTCTGAGGGAGAGTCGCTCATGGTCCCCGTGCCTAACCAGCCAACAACCCCGTGCCGCCAGTCTAATTTATGCCGTAACTCGATTTGACTAGTAAAAATATTGTTGTCCCGATAGCGCCCTTCATAGTAACCCCGCATGCGGTTACTGTTACCTAATAAAGAAAGCTGATTCCACGGCACATCTCCCGTGGTAAAGCGGGCATAGTTATCAACGGCTACGACGGTTTTCTCTGTGAGCTCATGGTAATAGGCATACTGCAACTGGGTCGCTTGAAAACGGGTATCACTACCGAGGTTCGGTGAAAAATAAGTATAAATAACCTCAAGTGTTTGCCCATGGTGTGCGTTGGGTAAAAAGTCTCGGGTGTCATAGCTATAGTAGGCGCTGACGCCTGAACTGATAACCGAACGCCCGCCAACTGATTGCGAAAAGTAAGCTTTTGCGCCTTCATCGGGATCGCTGGCATTGATCGACGAAAAATTCCAACCTAGTCCCACATAGGTGGCATCGGTTAGCTTATATAAAGCCCTTGGGGTAATTTTGAACTCTTGGGAATGGTATTTTTCTTTATTGCTCTCTTTTTTACCCGCTGCGTATCCTTTACCCCAATAATAAGTCGGTACATTATTGATGGTGCCAGATACAAACAGTCGCCATTGGTCGCTATCTACAAAGTTGTAGTTAGTGAAGTTGAGTCCAAAAGCCCCTGTGGATGATGCAAAACCACTTAATCCAATCGAAGAGGGCTGGGTTTTGGTGTCTTGTTTGTCGAGACGATATAAACCCACTAAAGCGGTTCCGACACCTAACCCCATTTCAGGAGTATAGAAAGGCCCCGGTAAGACGCCCCAGTCGATAGTTTTGGATTCATCAAAGCTGTTTTCGCCCCCAAGCTCGCTGAGCCAACAATCAATTTGCTCACGTTCAGGAAGGATTTTCGCTTGCGAGGAGAAGGCAATGATAAGGCTGAGCAGTGTCAGCCTACGCAGGTGTTTCTGTTGTAACATTAAAAACGGAACTCGCCTGAAATAAAGAAGCTGTTACGGTTATTAAAGCCCACTTCGGTCAGAACGTTAAAGTTACGAGTTAACTCAACGCGAGCACCGACGGTATTATTCCATTTATGGGCAAGGTGTTGTTCTACATCGAACTTAGTATCAGCGGGCGCTAAAGCCATCCATTTATTTAATTCGGGTGGTAAATCTAAATTACTAATATTACCTTTAAAGCGCTGAGTAATATCTTGGTACATGGCACCTGTCCAGACTTGGACTTTAGTATTACCTTGACCAGAAATGAGCGGCTCAAAGACAAACTCATAGCCAATACGAGGAGTAATGACTAAGGCTTTAATATCCCCATCAATAATATCGAGATTGGTTTTTGTATAGTTGATATCTAAAGTGGAGAAAAATTGGTTATAACCTCCAGCGAAGGTCACTCCTCCCCCATAAGATTTACCATCATAATCTAATTCAAATGGGAGGTTCTTACCGATAGGGATTGGAACATTTTGGCCAAATATTTTAACATTAGCTTCAACATTTGTTAGGTTAGTTGTTGATGTTCCTTTAGTTTTCCCATAAACACCATAGACATTCATAAATGGGAATATCCAAGTATCCAGTTTTAACATTTGAGATTGGTTTTTGCTGCGGGTATGCCCTGTCTCTATTTTTAAATCTTTATTCATGTCGAATTTAACAAATGGCATTCCAGGAACTTTGACCTCTGAATTTGTATGAAAGCCAATCTTGTCCACTACAACATCCTGACGCAGATTCATATAGCCATAACTGACACCAAAAGGTTCTGGTAAGTCATAACCTCGAGCGCGTGCTTCATCTCCCCAAATAGGCAATACACGGGATTCAGTCGTGGATGAACGCGTGACGCCGCCTTCGCTATTATTTTTAGGGACTCCAGATTCGCTCATGCTTAATGAAAATAGTGGTGTGTCACTATCGGCAAAACTGGCAGGGATAGCCAGACAAGAGGAAAGTAGCAGCGCTGCGCTGTATTGAATGCGTGTCATAATGGACTCAATGATTAGTAGAATAGAATGAAGGAAACAATAAATTAATTAACTTACAGTTATCCACAAAAGTTTAGCATATATGGTAATTGATAGTATGGCTCATGGTGCTATTTTAATGATATTTCGCTACCTATGAACGCATATTATTATCAATATGATGGATGTGATTAAGATATTAAGAAGATGCTATTGAGGTACTAAAAAACGTGCTGAAACTCTGGGTATTTCAGCACTGAAATGCATTAGAGGAGTAAGAGCGGTATTATTTGCTGTTTTTCTGATGAAACTGAACACGCTCATGGAAGTAATCTTTTAAATGCGCTTCCATGCTGTGAATTTTTTGTTCCAGCGCATTAATTAAGACATCATCATTATTCATATCAAAAACGCGCTTCATTGCGAGGTCATCAATATATTCTTTTTGTTTCTCAGATAAATCAGCCATGTTGTAAAGCCTCTATTTTCAAAACCTATATAAGAAAGGATTATTTCACCAACCAAAAGCCTTGGTGATGCTGGTTCTCATTGTGCCCTAGTGAATACGGGATGAAAAGTGGAATTACGTTGCATCAAATAATGATGATTAATGCTCCTAGTTTAAATATGAGAGATTAAACGCCTATCTGATTGGGTTAAGAATTATCACAATATTCTTATCGAATATAAGCTGATATCCTCCAGTAAGATAATAAATAACAGGGCAAAATAGTGAACAATAAACAACAATACCTTGATATTGCTGCTGGAAACGGGGAGAAAGAAGCCTCGATGATGGTGGCAATCCCTGCATCAGAGCTGACCTCCCTACAACTTGAACAGCGTCTGGAAGAGCAAACCTACTTTACTGAAGGGGAAATTGATTACCTGCCTGATGAAGAAGGCGGCGGTTTCTTCTTTAGCTGTAAACGTGGCGAAGAAGAGTTACGTTTTTACGTTTCGCTTGTGGAGAGCGACCCGGAATACACCATCAACCCGTATTTCGCGACAGATCCTATTAGCCAAGAACTTTACACGCAGGCAAGCAATGCGCCACAGGCCGTGGTGGTTGAATGCCTATTCCAAGAAAAGCCTCTTGTGAGCTACTTACAGCAGCTTAAAATTATCCAAATTTTAGTACCTGATTTATTACTGGGCTTGGATATTTCTGCCGCAGGTAAAGTCTTTACCCGTGAATGGCTTAACTTCCAGCTGATCGACGATTTAATGCCAAGCATTGATTCCCTGTATGTGGTGCATGCCATTTACGATCACGATGAAAACTCCGAAGATTCAGCGCCGACCAAATATTGGTTCCATACTCATGGGTTAGCCCGTTGTGGTTTATCGGAAGCGGAAATTATCATTCCACACCCGATTGCGTCTTATTATGGGATCCCTGAGTTGTTCTGGAGCTTTGTGAACAACAGCATTACCAACGGAAAAATCGACTTTAATGAGCCGATTTTCATTGGGCAAACACAAACCGGCTATGAATATTTAGTGGCGGTACCTTTTGAAGAAGGTCTCCTTCATGTAGGAACTTCCACACCGATCGATAACTTAAAACCGCTGGAAGAGATGAACTTCGAGTTTGGCGATATGAGCTCTGAGCGTTTTATGGGGGATTGGCACGACCGTGACGAATCTCACCAGCATCCATCCGTAATGTTATTCCGTGTCACGCAAGAAAACCCAACATTGGAAAGCTTCTTTGAAGGGTTTGAAGACCAAAATGCAATGATGTTTATGCGCACTGATGAAGAAACGGCGGATATGTCCAGCAAAGCCAGACTACGTTGGGAATACTTCACTCACATGCTCGATAACTATGGTCCAAAGCCAGTCGCACCGAAAAAAGGGCTATTTGCGAAGCTGCTCGGAAAATCGGAAGAAGAGGAAGAATCAGAGTGGCGCTTCTTAATTAAATGCGGCATTAGTTATCAAGATGAAGAGGGTGATGAAGGGCACGAACATATGTGGTTTGAGCCGTTGACATGGAACGGCGACCAGTTTGAAGGCCGTTTAATTAATCACCCATTCTATGTGGAAACCATGGAAGAGGGCGGTGTTTATCCGCTAACGCGTGACCATATCACGGATTGGACTATTTATTATCAGGACGGTAGCTATACTCCTGATACAATCTATAAACTTCTTAGTGGTGCTCAAGTGCATTAATCTATCTTGATTGACTAATGCGAATAGGGCACTGAATTCAGTGCCCTTTTTAATGAGTTAAATGTGACAATGACCCAACCTGAACTGTACCAATATGCCCTATTTTTACTTTCCAGACGCGATTATGGCAAAGCGGAGTTATTTGCCCGTATGAAGCGCCGTATGTATGAAAAAAATGAGGGGATTATCGATGAGCAGTTGATTGAAGGGGTGTTGGATAAACTGAGTGAGCAGCACTTTTTGGATGATGACCGTGTGGTATCACTGCTATTGCAAGGGTATTCGCGTAAAGGATATGGACCTTTACGGATCAAACAAGAAATGCGGCAAAAAGGATTTGCCGAGACATTAGTCGAACACCATTTTGCTGAGCTTGATGTCGACTGGTTTGAAAAGGCAGCAGAAGTACGCAGTAAAAAATTTGGGGATGAAATCCCAACTGACTTTAAAGAGAAGGGTAAACAAATTCGTTATCTGCAATACCGAGGTTTTTTTGGTGACATGATATTTGAGTTATTCTCGCGCTAATTTTTGCAGTTAATCTTACATTATTTATGATGGTCATTATGTAGATAATCACGCCATTTAATATCGCTTAAATTACTATTATTTGGCTTTAGTTTAAATGTTTAATGCCCCTGAATTTCATTTCTTTTGCTTAGTCAAAAAATAATATTTTTTTGACTTGTGTTTTTATCTATTTCTAGATTAAAAATATTGTCCACTATGATCATTATCAGTGTATTTCGCTTTTTTTTTAGGCAGAGTACCACCAATAATTACAAAATGAGACGGGCAGGAGAAACACATGATTGAGCTCTTAATAGGCGTATTGGTCGCCGTTGGAGTTGGGCGCTATATAATAAAGGGTTACTCTGCAACTGGGGTATTAATGACGGGGGGTATTTTACTCCTAATTATTACTGCGTTAATGGGTAAAAGCATTTTACCAGAATCAGTGAAAGCAACGGGATGGCGCGTTACTGATATTCTGGAATACATCAAGTTCTTATTAATGAGCCGAGGTGGTGACCTCGGTATGATGATCATGGTGCTGTGTGGGTTTGCGTCTTATATGACTCACATCGGTGCGAATGACGTGGTGGTTAAAATTGCCTCCAAGCCATTAAAAATGATCAACTCCCCATACTTATTGATGGTTGCGGCGTATATTGTTGCTTGCTTGATGTCACTGGCAGTTTCATCGGCAACAGGTTTAGGGGTGTTATTGATGGCAACCTTGTTCCCTGTGATGGTTAACGTCGGGATCAGCCGTGGCGCAGCGGCGGCTATCTGTGCATCACCGGCCGCTATCATTCTGGCACCAACGTCTGGAGACGTTATCTTAGCGGCGAAAGCAGCAGAAATGCCTCTGATTGATTTCGCATTCAAAACCACACTGCCTATCTCCATCGCTGCCATTGTTGCGATGTCAGTGGCTCACTTCTTCTGGCAGCGTTTTCTGGATAGAAAAGAGCACGTTAAAACCGAAATGCTGGATGTGAATGAAATTAAAACCCACGCACCAGGTTTCTACGCGATTCTACCATTTACTCCAATCATCGGCGTATTAGTGTTTGATGGTAAATGGGCGCCTGAGCTACATATTGTCACCATTATTGTTGGCTGTATTATTATGGCTGCAATCATTGAGTTCATTCGTAGCTTCAGTGCAAAACATGTCTATGGTGGCTTAGAAGTTTGCTATAGAGGTATGGCTGATGCGTTTGCAACCGTCGTGATGCTGTTAGTGGCAGCTGGCGTATTTGCTCAGGGCCTAAGCACCATCGGCTTTATTAAAGGCTTGATCGACTTAGCACAATCCTTTGGTTCTGGCGCGATTGTGATGATGATTGCGCTGGTGGTGATCACTATGTTAGCGGCGATGACCACTGGTTCTGGTAACGCGCCATTCTACGCATTCGTTGAATTGATCCCTCACTTAGCGAAGCAAATGGGCGTCAACCCAGCTTACCTTGTCATTCCAATGCTACAGGCATCTAACTTAGGTCGTACATTATCACCGGTTTCTGGGGTGGTGGTTGCGGTATCGGGGATGGCGAAGATTTCACCATTTGAAGTGGTGAAAAGAACCTCGGTTCCCGTATTAGTTGGGCTTATCGTTGTTGTGATTGCCACTGAGATTTTAGTGCCAGTCTATTTGTAACAAAATAGGTATTTACCAAACAAAAATGGCTAGAAATTATTCTAGCCATTATGTTGCTGACAAAGAGGGATAAAAGCGTGGTTTTTCCCTCTTTGTGTTATCAGGCGAAAATCAATGAATTGATTTTCCTTGTTAATTCTACAACCCAAAAGAGCCATTTCCAACCCTGATGGGTTTGGAAATGGTCTGATGGCTAGAAATTATTCTAGCCATTTTTTTTATCGATATTTATTTCGGTTAAAACTTAGGTTCAAAAGAAAAAAACTCTACGCTTTTTTGACGTGGTGTTTTGGTATTTTCAATCAAATGATAAAAATTTATTTGCGATTATTAACAAATTGTCATTTTTTTAAATTCAGATATGAGATCTACACCAAAAAGCCAGAAAGATTAATCAAAATAAGCTAGTTGCTCTAACGCATTTAATGCAAAATTCGCCGCATCTTTTTTTATCCATTTTAAAACGATGAAGTGACGGTATGAGCACAATAAAAACCGCAGTAAACACGACAGACAAACCTGCCAGTAAGTGGACTTATAAAGACTTCACTTGGGTATTATCTCTTTTTGGTACCGCCGTTGGTGCGGGTGTTCTTTTTCTGCCAATTAAAGCTGGCGCGGGTGGTTTCTGGCCATTAGTTGTATTAGCTTTAATTGCAACTCCAATGATTTGGTTAGCTCATAAAGGGTTAGCGCGTTTTGTTTTATCGGCTAAGAAACACGATGCTGATATTACCGATACTGTGGAAGAACATTTCGGTAAAACAGGTGCGAATATTATCACTTTTGCTTATTTCTTTGCGATTTACCCAATCGTATTAATTTACGGCGTGGGTATCACTAACACAGTCGACTCATTCTTAGTGAACCAAATTGGTATGGACCCACTGCCACGTTGGTTGCTGTCTGGTGTGTTAATTGCAGCAATGACCGCAGGTGTCGTATTCGGTCGTGACTTAATGCTGAAGCTCACTTCTATGATGGTTTATCCATTAGTCTTCATCTTATTAGCGCTGTCTCTGTACCTGATCCCTGAGTGGAATACGTCGATGTTAGAAGTCGCACCAGATTGGAGCGCAATGCCGATTGTTGTCTGGATGGCGATCCCTATCATCGTATTCTCTTTTAATCACAGCCCAATCATCAGCCAGTTTGCAAAAGACCAACGTCAGCAATTTGGCGACCAAGCTGTGATTAAAACTGACATGATCACTGGCGGCGCAGCATTTATGTTAACTGGCTTCGTGATGTTTTTCGTATTCTCTGTGGTTCTGTCACTGAGTCCTGCTGAGTTAGAAATCGCGAAGAAAGAAAATATCAGCGTGTTATCCCACATTGCGAATATTAACCCATCACCAATCCTGTCTTACTTAGGTCCTATCGTGGCATTCGCAGCTATCGTTTCTAGCTACTTTGGTCACTTCTTAGGTGCGCACGAAGGTCTGGTTGGATTAGTCAAATCGCGCTCTTCAGTTTCTGTGAAGAAAATTGAGTTAATCTCTTTACTGTTCATTGTAATCACCACTTGGATCGTCGCGATTATCAACCCAAGTATCTTAGGTATGATTGAAACCATGGGTGCCCCAATGATTGCGGCAATCCTGTTTATCCTGCCAGTTGTGGCGATGCGTATCGTGCCTGCAATGAAACCGTTTAGCACCTCTAAGCCAGCGCAAATCTTTACGCTGCTATGCGGCTTAGCATCAATTACCTCTGTGATTTATGGCGCGTTCGCGTAATTAAATTCAGTTGTACCGAAACCCATATTGCTTCGGCAATATGGGTTTTTTTGTTTCTAATGCGGTCTTATTTATTTTATGAATAACTTTAGATGAAATTATTTCAAGTCTAGATGGTTGTGCGAGGAATTTACTTGGGGGATATTGGAAAGGACTGCCGTGAAATAATAAGTACCGTGAAATAAAAACAAGAACCCATTCAATTGGCAGTGCGGGTATAACAAGGATAACTCAATGAAATTAGAAACATTATCAATCCACGCAGGCTATTCTCCAGACCCTACAACCAAGTCTGTCGCGGTGCCTATTTATCAAACCACCTCTTATGCATTTGACGATACACAGCATGGCGCGGATCTGTTCGACTTAAAAGTTGCAGGTAATATCTATACCCGCATTATGAACCCGACCAACGATGTGCTAGAAAAGCGCGTTGCTGCCCTTGAAGGAGGAATTGCTGGGCTGGCGGTGGCTTCGGGCATGGCAGCTATCACCTATGCAATTCAAACTATTGCCCAAGTCGGCGATAACATTGTTTCGGTGGCAAAACTGTATGGCGGTACGTACAACTTACTGGCGCATACTCTACCGCGCCTTGGTATCGAAACCCGGTTTGCTGAACACGATGATTTAGCCGCACTAGAAGCCCTGATTGACGAGAAAACAAAAGCCGTTTTCTGCGAATCTATCTCTAACCCTGCGGGCTTCATTGTTGACCTTGCCGCGCTGGCGGAGGTCGCTCATCGCCATGGCGTACCTCTGATTGTCGATAATACCGTAGCGACTCCGTATTTATGCCGCCCATTCGAACACGGTGCGGATATCGTGGTGCACTCGTTAACCAAATATATCGGTGGTCATGGCACCTCAATCGGCGGAATGGTGATTGATTCAGGTAAATTCCCATGGGCAGAGCACGCAGAGCGTTTTTCTCTGCTGGTTGAGCCGGATATCGCTTATCACGGTGTCAGCTATACAGAGCACTTCGGTGCGGCGGCGTTTATTGCGCGTTGCCGTGTGGCACCGCTGCGTGGAACGGGAGCAGCATTATCGCCATTTAACGCCTTCTTGATCTTACAAGGTCTGGAAACGCTCGCGTTAAGAATGGAGCGCCATACTGAAAACGCAGTGAAAGTGGCACAATTCCTCGAAAACCATCCGCAAGTGGCATGGGTAAAATATACGGGGCTACCAAGCAACCCTGAGCACGCACTTGCGCAAAAATATATGCAAGGTAAACCTGCTAGTATTATGTCTTTTGGGATCAAAGGCGGGCAAGAAGCGGGAGCGCGTTTTATTGATGCACTGAACCTGATTGTTCGCTTGGTCAATATTGGCGATGCAAAATCATTAGCTTGCCACCCAGCATCGACCACCCATCGTCAATTAAATGATGCAGAGCTAGCTCGTGCAGGAGTATCGCGCGATATGATCCGTTTATCCATTGGTATTGAACATATCGATGACATTCTTGCTGACTTAATCCAAGCCTTGGATGCAGCCAAGTAAATCTTGTTAAGTAGCTACCGATAAATAAAGGCGGTTATTGTGAAGAATATATTGCAATAACCGCCTTTATTGTTACCTGCGTGATTAACTATTGGGTTTTATTCTTCTTTCTAGAATTAATAACTATTCGCAAGCGGCACCGTTTTTTAATTTATTTTTCATTCTGTTAAAAATAAATGGAAATCGCTGAACTATTGTTTTTTAATCGAGTCTTAACAAGCAGCTCATCCTGCTATCTTAATGTTGAAATAAAAGATTCATTTATTGATTGTTTATCTCATATGGATGTATGAAATACGAAAATGTTTATTGGTTTATACTGGGTTTAGTCGAACTAATGATAATAGAACCCTGATTTTATTAATCAAAAGTGCCTGAAGCTTCGGCGCAAATAATAATTATTAAATATTTATGACAATAATGGTTGAGATTAAATGATGATGGCAAATAATAAAGTTGCCTACTTTAAGTGGTGCCTATTATTCGGTTTTGTACTCATAACCTATTTTCTTCCTCTCAATGGGCGCATGCTATGGCAGCCCGATGAGCTACGCTATGCAGAAATCAGCCGTGAGCTGATATTAAGTAGCCATTGGAGCGTGCCTGAGCTGCTTGGTATCCGCTATTTTGAAAAGCCGATTTTTGGTTATTGGGTCGGTTCTTTCTTCCAAATGTTATTTGGTGAAAACAATGTCTCGGTTCGGTTAGGTGTGGTGTTTAGCACCCTTATCAGCGGGTTATTTGTTTATCTTAGTGCAAAGATGGCATGGAAAAATAAAGATCTCGCGTTTAATGCGGTGCTTATTTATCTTTCCATGTTTATGATTTTGACCATTGGGACTTATAACATCCTTGACCCAATTGTGACCGCCTTTATTACGATGATTATCTTCTTTTTCCAATGGGGGATAACCACGACACAACGCGCTCATAAATTGTATGCCTATATTCTGATTGGCGTGGCATGCGGTTTAGGCGTTATGACAAAAGGCTTTTTAGTTTTAGTGCTTCCCGTTTTAGTGTGTTCCGTTAGCGCAATTTACTTTAAAAAGTTCAAAGACGTCTGCCTGTACGCATTAATTTCGATTCTTGTTGCCGTATTAGTTTGCTTACCGTGGGCGCTTACTATTGCAAGCCTAGAGCCAGATTATTGGAGCTACTTTTTCTGGGTTGAGCATATTCAGCGTTTTATGGCGGATAACGCACAAAACAAATCTCCGTTCTGGTTCTATATGCCGATTTTGTTGGCGGCGGTGCTTCCGTGGTTAGGTTACCTCTTCTCATCCATTGCACACGCAGTTCGCGCGAGAGGCATGAACCTCTATTTCTTATTGTGGGCGGCGCTACCTTTCCTGTTTTTTAGTGTGACAAAAGGGAAGCTTCTCACCTATATTCTGCCGTGCATCGCACCCATCGCGATTTTGATGGCATCCTATTTGCAGCAGGTTTTAACTCAGAATAAAGTGGCTACCATTCGCCTGAATGCACTGATAAACATCACGTTGGGTATCGCGGCGGCAGGGGCATTTATTGCATCACCTTATTTCCCTAAAATGAATTTATATCAAGGGGATGAAAGCTACAAAATGTGGATTGCCGCAGGGGCATTTCTGTTTTGGGCTGTGATGGGTGTAGTGTCATTTAACCGCAAATTCTGGTCATGGGCAGCCGCCTGTACGTTAGTACTCAGCCTCAGTATAGGGCATGTGATCCCTAAATATATTGAGAGCAATAACACCCCGCAAGGCGTGTTAACAAAATACCAAGATCAGCTACAAAACCGCGCGGTACTTTTAACCAACAATGTGGGATTAGGCACTGCATTGGCTTGGGTACTCAAACGCGATGACATTACCATGCTGTATCAAACGGGTGAGCTAGGCTACGGGCTGAATTACCCAGATGCGGAAAATCGTTTTTACCGTTTAGAGCAGCTACCAAGCTTGTTGGCGAGCCAAAATAACCGCAACGTTGCGGTGGTGGTTGATGCTTCGCAAAATGAAGTCATTGATGCTTTACCGGGTACGCCAATCATTATTAAAGAAGGTAAGTTAGTGATGGCTTTCTATGAAGGTCAGTAAATTAACAGCCTGATAATAGCTTGAAGAAGAGCCGCACTACGAAAGTATGCGGCTCTTTTTTCTGTTGATTAGAGTATTAATTCAAACATCGCTGAAAACACTATTTACGCCATCGGTTAGTTGCGTCGGAGCGCGTTTTCCATACCGGATAAGGATGATAAATCATCATCATTGCCACACTGTTGCTCATAGGATTAGCCACTGAACCTGCTGATTTGCTGTCATGAACTGACCGTTTATCATGAACGCTTCGCTTTTCCTTGCGAGCGGGAACAAGTGAAAGATGGTTTAACGATGATAAATTCATGGTGCCGTCTCCTCAGAGTGTTTAATTAAACGGTTAGCTTCAGCCAGCTCATAACGTCTTGGGGTTAACGCTGTTGCGCTGTGATTACGTGCAAGCACGGAATAGATAGTTGGCAACACAAACAGGGTAAATAGCGTCCCCACCAACATGCCTGTGACAATCACCAAACCCAGCCCAAAGCGGCTATTTGCTCCAGCGCCAGTCGCGAACAGAAGAGGAACTAAACCGATAACCATTGCTGCCGTCGTCATCAAAATTGGGCGTAAACGGATTTGTGCTGCTTTTAAAATGGCATGGCGTTTATCTAACCCTTCGTTAGCTTGCAGCTCATTGGCAAACTCCACCATCAAGATCCCGTGTTTACTGATTAGCCCGATCAAGGTAACTAAGCCAATTTGGGTATAAATATTGAGGGTGGCATAACCCAATGCCAGCGGAATCAAGGCACCACAGATAGAAAGCGGAACGGTAATTAAGATAATCAACGGATCTACTAAACTTTCATACTGAGCCGCGAGCACTAAATAGATAATGAGCAGCGCCGCCATAAACGCGAAGGCGAGGGTGTTTCCTTCTTGTTTATATTGGCGCGAATCAGATTGCCAATCATGGCTAAAACCAGCTGGCAGCTCACTGGCTATCTCATCGAGATACGCCACCGCTTGCCCTATGGTAACGCCCGGTGCAGGGATCGCTTGGAAAATGGCGGCATTTTGCTGATTAAACTGAGACAATTTATTCGGCTCTACTTGCGTTGAAATATCCACCACCGTCGACAGCGGGATCATGCTGCCATCTTCGGACTTAACATAATGGCGGGATAACGCTTCAGGCGTCAGTCGCTGGCTGCGTAGGCTTTGCGGTATCACATCATAAGAGCGTCCATCCATGCCAAAGCGGTTGATATAATTCTCACCCACCAGCAACGTTAGGGACTCTCCAATATCCTGCATACGAATGCCTAAACTGTTGGCTTTCGAGCGATTAATGCGAACCTCAACCACAGGGTTGTTATAGTCGAGGTCGCTATCTACCACCATAAACAGGCCACTTTCACGCGCTTGCTGTTTAATCTCTTCCATGGTGCGATACAGCACCGGATAATCTTGGGGGCTTTTTAGCACCATTTGAATAGGCAAGCCGCCCGTAGAGCCGGGTAATGCAGGTAACTGGAACACAAAGATACTGTTACCTTCGACATCACCAACACGATTTTGTAAGTCTGATTGGATCGCCGACGCAGGGCGCTCTCGTTGCTCCCAAGACGTTAAATTTGTGCCTCCGAAACTGGCTGATGGGCCATCGGTACCGTTAATAATCCACGTACTTTCCGTTTCGGGTAGCTCCATAAACACATCGTGTAATTTACGGGAGAAACGCTCCACATACTCAAGGTTGGCATGCTGCGGAGATTTAATTGCCGTTAAGACGCTCGACTGGTCTTCAACAGGTGCCAGCTCTCGCGGTGCGGATTGATACAACATTGGCAGGCTGATCACGACTCCGACAGCCAAAATTCCGGTGATCCAGCGGTTTTTCAATGAGAAATTCAGCACCGCCGTATAGTAATGGGAAAGGGTCTCGAAGAAGGTTTCTGCCATTCGCGCCATACGCCCTTCATTCTGTTTTGAGTTCAACATAAACGAACTCATCACCGGAGAAAGGGTTAATGCCACGATGCCAGATACAATCACCGCACCCGCCAATGTAAGCGCAAACTCTTTAAATAATGCCCCTGTTAATCCAGACATTAAGCCAATTGGTGCATACACCGCAGCGAGGGTAATGGTCATCGCGATAACGGGACCTGCGACCTCTCGGGCGCCGATCAAGGCTGCCAGAACAGGGGATTTCCCTTCCTCAATATGGCGATGCACGTTTTCCACTACCACAATGGCATCATCTACCACCAACCCAATCGCCAGTACCATCGCCAGTAAGGTCAGCAAGTTAATACTAAAGCCGAACGCCATCATCAATGCCGCTGCACCCAGCATGGACAGCGGGATGGCAAGAATAGGTATAATTACGCTGCGAATCGAACCAAGGCACAGATAAATCACGGCGATAACAATCAGTAGGGCTTCAACAAGGGTGTGGATCACTTGGTCGATGGAGGCTTTAATAAACCGTGAAGTTTCAAAGGCCATTTCCACTTTTACCCCCGGCGGCAGGGTTTTGATGATATCTGGCATTAACTTATTCATGCCATCTACAATCACCAGCGGGTTACCGGTTGGCGTGGCAAACAAACCTAAGTAAATGGCAGGTTCCCCATTCATTAAGCCACTGGTTTCTGTAGATGCAGCCCCCAGCTCAATGGTACCCACATCCTTTAAGCGCACCAATCCGTTACCATCATTGCGGATCACCAAATCGCGAAATTCATCCACATTGGTTAAATCGGTGTTCACATACACGTTAGAAATGACAAACTCACCTTTCACCTTACCGGGAGCTGCTTGATAGTTATTTTGGCGCACCGCTTGGGCGACCTCAGCCGCTGAAATGCCGCGACCAGCGAGCTTATCCGCATCCAGCCATAAACGCATCGCCAGTTGTTGCCCGCCAAATACCTGCACTTTCGCTACGCCATCAATGGCGGAATACATTGGTTCTACCACGCGGGAAAGGTAATCGGTTAGTGCGGGAATCGAAAGTTCGGTACTGGAAAAACCAATATAAGCGACGGCAGTGGACTCTCCTGAAGAGAGCTCAATCACAGGGTCATAGGCCTCTTTCGGTAACTTATAACGTACTTGGTTCACCTTCGCCATCACTTGGGTGAGAGCTTGGGTTGAATCGCGGTTTAGCTCCATGCGCACCGTCACAAGGCTGCTGCCTTGAACGGATGATGAGGATAGGTAATCAACCCCTTCAACGGAAGAGACCGCTTGGGCAATCGGCTGAGTCACAAACCCCTGCATTAATTTTGCCGATGCGCCCGGATATTGCGTGGTAATTGTGATGGTTGAACTTTCTAATTGAGGATATTGGCGAATGGGTAATTTACTCAGCGCAAACAGCCCGATCAATACAATCAAGGCACTGACGACTAAAGCCAATACCGGTCGGCGCACAAATAAGTCCGTAAATTTCATAGCACCGTCCTTAGGAACCTTGCGGAGTTTCAGATAATGTATTTTGAGCGATAGGGGTAATGGCAGAGCCATTATTCAGACGTAGCTGGCCAGAACTGACCACTTGGTCGCCCTCGGCAAGTCCGTGCTCAATTTCGATATTGCCATCAAAACGCTGCCCCGTTTTCACGGAAACGCGTTTGACCGTCATGGTGTCCCCAGTACCTTCAGCGATAAATACCGTATCCCCATAAGCGGTGTAAGTGACCGCTGTTTCAGGAATGGTCAGCACTGCATTGTTTGCTTGTCGCACCACAGTGACATTGGCGTACATACCCGCTTTTAGCTTGCCATTGCTGTTATCGAGCGTAGCTTGCAACGCAATTGTTCGGGATTTGCCAATCAACGGATCAATCGCCGTCACTTTGGCGGGGAATGGGGTTTCGGGGTAAGCATCGACGGTGATATCTACCACTTGTCCTTGATGCAATTCCGGGGAGGCTTGCTCATCCAATGAGAAATTCAGCTTCAACGTTTGGGTATCCACAAGGCTGGCTATCGCTTCACCAGGACTAAGGTATTGCCCTTCATGGACTTGGCGAATACCAATCGTGCCATCGAATGGGGCATGAATGGCTTTTTGCGCAATCAGTGCTTGGGTCTGCTGAATCAGCCCTTGTGCCATATCGCGCTCGGCACGGGTGCTATCCACCTGCGCTTCTGCCACTAAATGTTGCGCAGACAGAGAACGGGTTCTGTCATATAGGCGGGCAGCATTGCGGTATTGTGCTTGATAGCGAGCTAAATCTGCACGTTCCACCGCATCATTGAGCTGCACTAATAATTGCCCTTTTTTGACCTGTTGACCGGATTCAAAACCAATTTTGGTGATGCGCCCACTGGTTTCTGCGGCTACAAACACCTGACTACCCGCTTCTAATTCCCCCACACCGTAAAAAGTGCGTGGAGCATTAGCCAAGGTGACGGGAGCAAGAGCCACTTTCACTGGAGGATGCTGATAAGCCGCTTGTGGCTTATCGTCTGAGCTGGCGTAAGTCGAGTAAATGGCGGCTCCTCCACCTACGGAGAGAAGCCCTGCACATAGCAAAGTTAGCGTTTTTTTATTCATTATCATTGGCATCTTAAATTGACAATTAAAGAGGCTGGCACTATAAAACCTTAAGTTAAGTTGAGGTCAATAGGGGGGAAGAAGAAATGGTGGGTAAAACCATGAATACGATAAAAACGCGAAAAATTGCCGCTGAAAAGGTGGATTTTTCACGGGCACTGACGGTAGGAGAAGTGGCTAAGCGCGCAGGCGTTCCGGTTTCTACCGTACATTTCTATGAGGCGAAAGGGCTGATTCAAAGTACCCGAACACAAGGGAATCAACGGCGTTTTCCACCTGTGGTTTTACGCTACATTGCCATTATCAAAGTGGCACAAAGCACAGGTATTCCCCTCAAAGAGATCCAAGATGCACTGGGGCAGTTTCCGGCAAACAGCAAGTTGACCGCGGAAGAGTGGAAAGGGATGTCAACGGAATGGAAAAGTTCATTAGATAGACGAATCAAACAGTTAACTCGATTGCGCAATGAGTTGGATCACTGTATTGGTTGTGGTTGTTTGTCTCTCAAAGATTGCCCATTGCGCAACCCTGAAGATATCTTAGGTCATCAGGGTTCGGGCGCCCAAATCCTCGAACGTCCTTAAATCACACTTTTCACTATCTGGATAGCCACGGCAAGATGTGGCTATTTGTTCTGTATTATCATCATGTTATTAAATAAATAGCCGCGCTGTGTGGATAATCTTTGCGCATATGGGCTACAGGCTTTTGCCTTTTTTACGTAATGATTCGTCATGTTAATTTTTTGTGAACGAATGAGAGCAAAGAGGGCACAGTGATGAAAGGTCTGAATAATAAAATTGCCATCGTGACGGGTGGTGCAACCAAAATCGGCGCAACCGTGGCAAAAATCTTATGTTCCTATGGGGTCAAAGTCACCATTTTTGATATCGACAAAACCAATGGGGAAATTGTGGCGCAATCGGAGCCCAACATTGATTTTCTACCCGTAGATATCACTGATGACCAACAGTTAAAGCAAGGTATTGACCGCGTTGCGCAAAAATATGGTCAACTCGATTTTTTGGTTAATCTGGCCGCCACCTATCTGGATGACGGTCAAGCCTCTTCACGTCAAGACTGGCTAACGGCATTAAATATCAATGTGGTGAGCGCTGTGATGGCAGCGCAATTTGCCAAGCCCCATCTAGCCAAAGCGGGCAAAGGTGCAATTGTAAACTTCACCAGTATCTCCTCTTCGGTGGCGCAAACAGGTCGCTGGCTCTATCCCGCATCGAAAGCCGCCATGCTAGAAGTGACGCGTAGCCAAGCGATGGATTATGCCCCTGACGGTATTCGCGTCAATTCTGTTTCCCCCGGTTGGACATGGTCTCGGGTGATGGACGAATTGACGGGTGGCGATCGCCAAAAAACCGACCGTGTCGCGGCGGATTATCATCTTTTACAACGTGTTGGCGACCCTGAAGAGGTGGCTCAAGTTGTGGCATTCCTACTGTCTGAGCTAGCGAGTTTTGTCACTGGCGCAGATTACGCGGTCGATGGTGGATACTCCGCCATGGGACCTGAACAGGCGAAACCCGCCATTCCCCGTCTTGCTGAATAAGACACCCTGATTTTAATTTTATCGAGGAATTCACTATGCGTCGTATTGCAATCGTAGGTGGTGGTCAGGCGGGTATGCCATTGGCATTAGGGCTGCTGGACAAAGGTTATGACGTGACGGTTGCCACCAATCGTACTCCAGATGATGTGAAAAATGGTCGCGTGATGCCCAGCCAATGTATGTTCGATATTTCGCTGCAATTTGAGCGCGATTTAGGGATCAACTTCTGGGAAGACAAATGTCCGCCAGTAGAAGGTATTGGTTTTACTGTCCCGCATCCTGAAAAGGCAGGTGAAAAAGCCATTAGCTGGCGCTCACGTATCGATAATTATGCTCAAGCCGTTGATCAGCGTATCAAAATGCCTTATTGGCTGGAGTTATTTGCCGCTCGTGGTGGCAATTTGATGATTGAAGATGTGGGCATAGCAGAGTTAGAAAAACTCGCTGAAACTCACGATTTAGTGATTTTAGCGGGAGGAAAAGGGGAAATCGTTAAGCTGCTAGAACGTGACCCTATTCGTTCTCCGTATGATAAACCTCAGCGTGCATTAGCGCTCACGTACGTTCACGGCATGCTGCCAACCCCTGAATTTTCACAAGTCTCCTTCAACCTAATACCGGGTGTGGGGGAGTACTTTGTGTTCCCATCTCTAACCAATAGCGGCGACTGCCACATCATGGTTTTTGAAGGTGTACCGGGTGGGCCGATGGATCAGTGGGGAGAAGCACGTACACCACAAGAACATTTGGCCTACAGCAAAAAAATCATCGATACCTATTTACCGTGGGAAGCAGAGCGCTGCCGCCATGTGGAGTTAACTGACGAAAATGGCATTCTGGCAGGGCGCTTTGCCCCAACAGTCCGTAAGCCAGTTCTCACGCTGCCATCAGGCAAAATTGTCTTTGGTTTAGGGGATGCATTAGTGACCAACGATCCACTGACTGGACAAGGATCGAATAACGCCACGAAAGCCAGCAAAGTCTACTACGACGCTATTTTAGCCCGTGGTGACAAGCCGTATACGGCGGAGTGGATGAACGACACGTTTGAGCAATTCTGGAAATACGGTCGCCATGTGGTGGAGTGGACGAATGCTCTATTGGCGCCGCCACAGCCGCATGTTCTTAATGCATTAGGCGCAGCGCAACAACTGCCAACCTTAGCGCACACCATCGCGAACGCCTTTAACTATCCGCCAGTTCTTGCACCATGGTGGCATGATGCCCATGCCTGCGATGCCTATATTCAATCGCTGATGCAAGAAGAAGTTCGCGCTTCGTAGGAGAAATCAGTATGTCGATGATTGCAGAGGACACGCTTATGTGCGAAAGCGAATGGGGTCATACCGAGTTTGAATCGAAAACCTTACGCAATTTACTAGGCTGCTACCCCATAGGGGTAGCGGTTGTGACCACTCGCACCCCTGATGGACGTGACGTTGGATTGACCATCAACTCATTTGCGTCACTGTCGCTCGACCCGCCTTTGGTGCTATGGAGTTTAGTTAACCATTCGCCCAATCTCGCGGTATTTCGTGATTGCCAACATTTCACGATCAATATCTTAGGCAAAGATCACCAAGAGTTAGCAATGCGTTTTGCTAATCCTCGAATCGAAAACAAATTCGAAGATGTCGCCGTACACATCACGCCAGAAGGGATCCCCGCCTTACACGGCGCGATCGCCACCTTAGTGTGTGAAAACCACAAGCAAGATCATATTGGAGATCACTTATTGATGGTGGGGCATGTACGCCGTATCGGCAGTGAAACAGGCAAGCCTTTAGTTTTCCACGGCGGCACATTTACCGCTCTACATGAAGCGCAATAGGCGCAGGAGATAGTATGGAACAGCAAACTTTGATGTCATTTGCCAGCGAGTTACAAAAAGGCAATATTCAGATTATCGACCTGACACAAACCTTATCGCCTTCATTTCCGGCATTGCAACTGCCCGCTGAGTTTGGGCAAGTGTGGTCATTCAAAATGGAGCAAATTTCCCGTTATGATGAGAATGGTCCCGCTTGGTATTGGAACAATTTTAGCTGCGGTGAACACACCGGCACCCACTTTGATGCTCCCATTCATTGGATCAGTGGTAAAGATCAGCCAAAAAACACCGTTGATACCATCCCGCTACACCACTTTATTGCCCCAGCGGTAGTGGTTGATGCAAGTAAAGAAGTCGCGCAAAACCCCGATTGGGTTTTAACTGTGGATTTTCTACAAAAATGGGAAGAGAAACACGGCAAAATTCCAAAAGCGGCATGGGTTTTACTGCGTACAGATTGGTCGAAAAAGTCCGATAACCCAGAAGCGTATGTGAATATGCGCGAAGATGGTGCTCACACACCGGGTCCTTCTCAAGAAGCGGTTGAATGGCTTATCCACCAGCGTGATGTCAAAGGTTTTGGGGTTGAAACTATCAATACGGATGCGGGGCAATCTTACAGCTGGCCTGTGCCATACCCGTGCCACACGCTAATGCACGGCAACAATAAATACGGTCTGCAATGCTTGAAAAACCTCGACCAACTACCGGCTACTGGAGTGGTGATCGTCGCTGCGCCCTTGAAAATTGAAGGCGGTTCGGGCAGCCCATTACGCGTGCTTGCGCTGGTGGGGTGAAGTATGGCGACCTTATCCAATCCCCAAGTGATCGTGGTCGGCAGCGGGATGAATTCGCTGATGTGCGCCGCCTTATTGGCGGTGCGTGGGAAATCGGTTTTGGTTCTAGAACGTAACGACAGCCTTGGCGGCTGTATTCGTACCGAAGCGTTATTTGAAGGCTACACTCACGACTTACTTTCATGCTGGTATTCACTGTTCGTTGGTAGCCCAGGCTACCAAGAGTTAGCGCCATTGCTTCAACAACAGGGGTTGGAATTCGCGCAATGCGACTATTCCACTGGATTGGTGCAGCCTGATGGCAAATCTGTGGCATTAAAGCGAGATATTGCGCAGGCTGCTAAGCAGCTAGATGCTATCGCTCCCGGAGATGGCTTAGTGTTTCGCCAAATGGCAGAAAAACTGTTTAGCGAAGATGCCGCACTGACATTTGGTCTATTGGGGCAAAATCCCTACAGCGGCGGCATGCTCAAGTTGCTGTTTTCCGAGTGGCGCAAACGCGGTGTTGATGGCTTGCTGGATTTTGCTAAATCTGGCGTGGAAAGTTTTCGTCGCTGGTCTGAGCGGGAATTACAGCATGATTTTAGCCGTGCGTTGATGGCGCCGTGGGTGCTGCATACGGGGTTAGGGCCTGATGAAGCCAGCTCGGCGCTGATTGGTAAACTGACGTTTGCCGCGGTTGTGGCGGGTGGAATGCCCGTTGTCAAAGGTGGCAGCTATCGGATTGTCGATGCGTTTGCCAAAGTGATTGAGCAACATGGTGGTGAGTTACGTACCAACGCCCATGTGGAGAAGATCATTACACAAGGCAGCGGTAAAAATAGCCGTGCCACAGGGGTTCGTGTGAATGGGCAGTTTATCCCTGCGAGTGAAAGTGTGGTGTGCAACGTAACGCCAACCCAGTTATATGGCGGCTTGCTTGATGAGGTTTCACCACAAGTGAAGCAGAGGGCGAAAGGTTATCGTTATGGTCGCGGTGGGATGCAAATCCATTTTGCGCTAAGCGCGCCGCCGCCATGGTGCAACCCTGAATTACTGAATGTGCCGTTGGTTCATTTCACAGAGAGCATGGAACAAGTGTGCTTATCTGTCACGCAAGCCAATAATGGCTATCTACCTGATCGCCCGACGTTTGGGATCGGTCAACCGACCACATTAGACCCAAGTCGTGCCCCTGAAGGCGGGTGGATCTTGTGGATACAAATGCAGGAACTGCCTCGCTATCTTAAAGGGGATGCAGCGGGAGAAATTGCGATCCCTGAAGATGGCCGTTGGAATGATGCGGTGCGTGAAGCAGTTGCCGATCGCATTCAGCAGTGTTTGGAAATGGTGATGCCGGGGGTGTCTGATTTGATAGTCGGTCGTAAAGCAATTTCCCCAGCCGATCTTGAGCGTTATAACTGCAATCTGGTGGGGGGGGATCCTTACTCAGGAACCTGTTCGCCAGATCAATTCTTTTGGTTGCGACCGTTTGCCGCTTCAGGGCAGACCAAAGCGCATCAAACAGCAGTCAAAAATCTGTTCCATATTGGGGCATCAACCCATCCGGGTCCCGGTCTTGGCGGGGGCTCTGGGTATTTAGTCGCTGAGAAATTAGCAGCGAAGAAAAAGCGGTAATAGAGAATGGGCCTGAATCAATTCAAGGCAAGACAAACACAGCAAACATACAAGTAAACATCAAAGTAAACATATAAAAAATATCATAAAACCACTACAGCGGCAGGTAAATGATGAATAAAGAAATGGTGAATAAGCTGCTCGTCGGCTCGTGCTTGGGTGCACTGTCATTTGGTGCTGTCGCAACAGAAGGGGGCGGTCTTGGGATCTACCCTGATGGGCTAGAAAACTTTATGTCTGGCGCACTGCCACCGCAAGGTGTCCATGTGTTGGTCTATGGTGGAAATGCCCACTATGACAGTGTTCGCGACAACAAAGGCGATAAAATTCCAATCCCCGGGTTTAGTGTGAATGTGAACGTACTCGCACCACGTTTTATCTGGGTAACTGACCAAAAAGTGTTTGGTGGCGATTTAGCGTTTCATACCATCCTTCCTTTGTTGGATGTGACGGCGAAGGCGGCGGGGAATAAAGAAACCAGTCGTGGACTCGGGGATATTACTTTTGGTCCCGCACTCGGTTTCCATCCTTCCGCTGACTTGCATTATGTCTTAGGGCTGGATGCTTACGCGCCAACCGGAAAATACAGTAAAACCGACCCATCAAGTTTAGGGAAAAATTACTGGGTATTACAGCCGGTGTGGGCAATCAGCTACATTCCTCCTGTCGGGGTGAATGCGGATTTAAAAATGATGTATGACTTTAACTTCCGTAACAATGATACGGACACGCGTTCAGGGCAAGCATTCCACGCCGATTATGCATTAGGCTGGGGCTTTGGTAATGGCTGGGTCGCGGGTGTTGGGGGTTATGGATTTATGCAAACCACCAATGACAGTGGTCCAAACTCAGCGCAAGGTAAGGCTCAAGCTTTCGCAGTCGGTCCTTCAATCCGTTATGCAAACCCACAAGGTTGGCTATTTACGGCGAAGTGGGAGAAGGATTTTTCTGTGAAAAACCGTCCTGAAGGTTCACAAATTTACCTCAAAGCGTCTATTCCGTTTTAATCCCTTTCTCTTCAATATTGGCAGCCGAAAGGCTGCTGATATTGAAGTACGTAATTCTTATTACCTATTTTCATTTTCAGGTGATAGTTGAGCCTTCCATATATGAAAAATGACCGTACAGCTTGCTAATCAGCCATACGGTCACTTTAACCTAGATAGGTTTTAATACGTGAATTTACGCTTTTTTCATACTTTGGCTTGGGCTTTCTCCGTAGCGTTGCTTATATTCTGCGCTAAACCGTCCCATGTGGGCGAATCCCCAGCGTAGTGCCACGCCAGTCACGCTGGTGGCTTCCCCTGACATCAATTCGGCTCGAACTCGCTCCATACGCAAATCACGTAAATATTGCATCGGGCTAATATCTAAAAACTCTTTAAAACCGGCATATAAGCTGCGCAAACTGACGCCAGCAATATGGGCGAGTTGTTCAACGGTAATCGGTTCATGGGCGTGTGCTTCGAGGTACTCTTGAACGCGGCGCACATGACGCGGGCGAATGGTGGCTCGGCGCATACCCGAATCTTCTAAATAATTATGCTGGTGGGTGGAAAGTAGGGTAACAGAAACCAACTGCTCTACTTGGGTGGTTATCAGTTTATGCTGCAGTAAATCAGGTGTACGTGTAGCGCATTCAACCAAATAATTCATCAACGTACGCCATGCAATACAAGACTGCCAAGCAAACCCTAATTCAAAAACTAATGGTTTCTCTAAGGTATGCCCAAGCTGCCCAACTAACGTACGCTCTAATAAAGAACGAGAAATTCGTAGCATAAATTGGTCATTGTCACTGTTCCAACGCATCACCGTAGACTCTTCTGGGCTAAGCAAAGAAGCCATTTGTGGTGTGGATTCTAAAGTTTTCCCGCCACTTTCGATAATTGCACTACCTGATAATGGCATTTGCACCAGAAAAAAATCTTCCAGTTGTCCAGGGGTGATAGCGACATCTGCCCCATAGCGTAGCCGGCTGAGAGAAATATCCCCCATTGGAATGTAATGCATGCGAGCATCAAGACGCTGATGCTGGTTAAGTAACTGAAATTGATGAGGCTTCATCACACGCCCCACCATAGATTTAATCTCTTCAGGATCAGCAGAACTGAATAATAATCGCTCAGAAGAACAGAGTTGGTTCTCTATCTGAGGTGCAGGTGCGTAAGGCCATGAATTGCTCAACATAAGGAGGTGCCTCCAAAGTAAACACTGTGACCTTGATAGGTTGCCTAGCGAGTGTCGCGATAAGCTAGGATCCTCGAGGGTCACTATGGGATATTTCGATATCTCATTGTTATTTTTTTATTATCTTCGACTTATTACACAGGTCGATTTTATTAACATTTTATTAAACAAATTTTAACTAATTACGCTTCGAACATAGCATAAAGGAATTTGCTTACCTAGCCATATTTGTGCAAAAACTATCCAGATACTGCAAAAAAATAGAGAGAATTCACTGAATGTGATTTCTATAACAAACTAAAAAATAAAGTTATTCTTATTAATTTTTAGTTATAAATATATGATTTTTCATATTGTTTTGTATATTCACCTACCTATTGATTAAGCAAAAAGTTATCTATGGTGGCATTTCATTTTTTATTAGAGGAATACTCTAATACCCTTCTATTTGTAAGTGATAATTAGGATTATTCGTTGATTCATTAGGAAAGTTAGCCACAGCTTTCTTTGGTGAAGATTCTTATCCATTGTCCATTTCTATGACATTTTTTCATTGTTTTACAATGATTTTGTCCGCTCTATGCACCTCTTATCCACTCTCTGCAAAAATCTAATATGCATGATTAATCATGGATTGACCATTTATTAACAAATGAGATACAAGAAAGAAACACAAAAAAGATAACAACGTGCTGACGTTGACTGGTGAGGTTAAAATGGCTGAGCGCTCGTTTGTTCAAGAAGTTCAAAAATTACGGCAGGGTGAAGGCGAAGTCTTCAGCGGTGAAGGGATACTTGCCGTTACGAAAGCGTTACTCGAATCAGGGGTTTCCTATGTGGCAGGCTATCAAGGCGCTCCCATCTCCCATTTAATGGATGTGCTGGCAGATGCGCAGGATATCCTATCGGAATACGGTATTCGTTTCGAAAATAGCGCCAGTGAAGCCACTGCTGCCGCGACTCTGGCCGCATCGGTTAATTATCCTTTACGTGGTGCAGTGACATTCAAAGCAACCGTAGGTACTAACGTGGCTTCAGATGCATTAGCAAACTTAGCCTCTGGAGGTGTACTGGGTGGTGCGTTGATCATCGTCGGTGAAGATTACGGCGAAGGCTCCTCCATCATGCAGGAACGTAGCCACGCATTTGCCATGAAATCCCAAATGTGGCTACTCGACCCACGCCCTAATTTACCTTGCATCGTTCAAGCAGTTAAAGATGGTTTTGATCTTTCCGAAGCCAGTAATACCCCAGTTATGCTGCAAATGCGTATTCGCTCTTGCCATGTTCATGGGCAGTTCACATGCTCTGATAATCAATATCCAAAATTTACGGTCAAAGACGCGCTAGAGAACCCAACTCGCGACGTGAGCCGCATCGTGTTACCGCCAGCCAGTTTTTTACATGAAAAAGAAAAAATTGAGGCTCGCTGGCCTGCTGCCATCAAATTTATTCAAGAACGTGAACTCAACGAATTTTTTGCGGAAGATGCCGAAGATGTGGGGATCGCCTTACAAGGTGGTAACTACAACACGCTGATCCGCGCATTAAACCAAATTGGTCTAGCCGACGTTTTTGGTAATAGCAAAATCCCGTTGTATGTCATGAATGTGGCTTACCCGTTGATTGATGACGAATTTGAACGTTTTTGTCGCAATAAAAAAGCTATTTTAGTTTTAGAAGAAGGGCAACCGAATTTCGTTGAGCAAAACGTGGCAAATATTTTACGTCAACGCAATATTGACGTGGCGCTACACGGTAAAGATATGCTCCCGATGGCGGGAGAATATAACACCGCAACGGTATTAGCAGGGCTGTGCTCATTCTTCGAACGTTATGGCAAAATTGAGCCACAAGTGAAAGCGGCTGCAAATCAGATTCGTATTCCAACTATTAATGTCGCGGCTGTCAAAGCCGATGATGACCTACCTGAATATGTGAATGCGGCGGAACCGACTCTGAATGAAACGGTGCATGCACGCCCACCTGGATTTTGTACGGGCTGCCCTGAACGTCCCATTTTTACTGCAATGAAGCTAATTGAGCGTGAACTGGGTGAACACCATGTGAGTGCGGATATTGGCTGCCATTTATTCTCTATTCTGCCGCCATTTAACCTCGGTAACACGACGATGGGATACGGGCTTGGTGGCGCGGGTGCTGCTGCGTTAAATGCCAAAGCGGGCAAACGAGCGATTTCTGTGATGGGCGATGGCGGTTTTTGGCACAACGGGTTAACCAGCGGTATTGCTAACAGTGTATTTAACCGTAGCGATAACTTAACCATTGTTGTTGATAACAGTTATACCTCTGCAACCGGTGGGCAAGATATTTTATCGTCAACGGCGCTAAATTCTACCCGCAGCACTGGGCATGAGATTGAAAAAGCAGTTAAAGGCGTTGGAGTTAATTGGGTAAAAACCATCAAGCGTACCTATGATTTAAAAGCCATGACGAATACGCTGCGTGAGGCACTGACGACGACAGAAAGCGGTCCTAAAGTGTTAATTGCGCAAAGCGAATGTATGTTGAACAAACAGCGCCGCGAAAAGAAAAAAGTTCGTGATGACGTTTCAGCAGGCAAGCGAGTTGTCCGTGAACGTTTTGGCGTTGATTCAGACACTTGCACGGGAGACCACTCCTGTATTCGTTTATCGGGTTGCCCATCGTTATCAATCAAACCTAACCCAGATCCTTTACGTACAGACCCTGTCGCGACAGTGATGGATAGCTGCGTAGGCTGTGGACTGTGCGGTGAGGTTTCCCATGCCGCAGTGCTGTGCCCTTCATTCTTTAAAGCTCAGATTATTACCAACCCAAATGGCTGGGACAAATTGCGCCACCGTGTTCGCGGTTGGTTTATTGGTTTCTTGCAGCGTCGTGATGCACGCCGCCGTGAACAACTGAGTTTCTAGGGGG